>JBOFFH010000089.1:0-14451 GCA_051648485.1 Fusobacteriaceae bacterium | reverse complement strand
CGCCTGGGTGGCGGAATAGGTAGACGCACAGGACTTAAAATCCTGAGGTATCTGATAC
Organism: Fusobacteriaceae bacterium; assembly: GCA_051648485.1. GTDB lineage: Bacteria > Fusobacteriota > Fusobacteriia > Fusobacteriales > Fusobacteriaceae > JAGNZR01. Next base: position 14,393 of record JBOFFH010000089.1, on the reverse strand, counting down.
CGTGCCGGTTCGATTCCGGCCCCAGGCACCATTTTCATATCGCGGGATAGAGCAGTTGGCAGCTCGTCGGGCTCATAACCCGAAGGTCGTAGGTTCGAGTCCTACTCCCGCCACCAAAAAACTAAATAAAAAGAAATCTTTTTGGATCCATAGCTCAGTTGGTTAGAGCACTCGGCTCATAACCGAGTGGTGGTTGGTTCGATTCCAACTGGATCCACCACTTAATATAAAGTATGCCCTAAAGGGTATTTTTTTTTATCCAAAATTTTTTATAGGAGAAATATGAAAAGAATAATAAATTTTTTAAAGACAGTGACGCTATTTCTTTTAAGGGAGATAGCATCTTTTTTTATAAAAGCAACACTTTTATCAAGTATTATAGCAATATTAATATTTAGTATTTATAAATATCAGCAAAATAAAAAAGTCAATAATTTCAAAAAAGATTACTCTTATGTAGAAATAGATTTAGGGGTTAATTATTCTGAAAAAGGTCAAGGAATAGTAAAAGATTTTTTAGAACCTTCATTAGATTACTGGACTCTTTTAAACAGTTTAAAAGAAATGGAAAAAGATGAAAATTTAACGGGTATTTTAGTAAAAACAGACAACCTTCAACTAAATCCAGCTCAAATTCAAGAGGTAGGAGAAGCACTAGAGAAAGTAGGAATGAGAAAAAAAGTATATATGCATTCAACTGGATGGGACAGAAACTCTTATTTGCTAGGAACTTATGCTGAGACATTAGTTATGCCAGGAACAGCTTCAGCAACTTCTAATTTAACAGGTTACAATGTTGATATACCTTATTTTAAAAGAATTTTAGAAAAAATATTGATTCAAATTGCAGTTATAAATATAGGTGATTATAAGTCATTTGGTGAAAATTTTATTGCTGAGGAGATGAGTTCTTATGCAAAAGAAAATACTGAAACTATACTAAAAGAAAAATTTAATTACTTTGTTGAAACTGTAGCTGAAAAAAGAAAAATAGAAAAAGAAACTTTAAGAAAAAATCTTAAGGATGGAATTTTTGCTTCAGTTATTCCAAATGAACTTCTAAAAAATAATTTGATAGATAGTGAAGAGTTTTACTATGAACTGAAAAAAGATTTGTCTAGGGATAAAATAATAGATTTAAATGATTATATCAGAATAAAAACAGAAAAAGAAAATATTGTGAAAGATAAAATAGGTATAATAGTTTTATCCGGAGAAATAAGTGAAACTTTAGGAGTTAGAGGTGAAGGAATAACTTCACAAAAAACAATAGCTCTTCTTGAAAAAGCTTTTAAAAATGAAGTGATAAAAGGAATTGTTTTAAGAATAGATTCTCCAGGAGGTTCAGCACTAACTTCAGAAATTATTCATAATATGCTGATTGAGAATAAAAACAAACCAGTTTATATCTCTGTAGGTGGAGTGGCAGCTTCAGGAGGCTACTATATAGCTACCGGTGGGGATAAGATATACTTTAATAAAGAAAGTGTTACAGGTTCAATAGGAGTAGTTTCTCTAATACCTGATATTTCTAAACTGAAGAAAAAAATTGGAATAGATAGTACAGTTTTAAAAAATGGAGAATTAGGAAATCTTTATTCTATTTCAGAACCAATGGATGCCAAAAGAAAAGAGGTATTGCAAAAGAGTAATTTAGCAGTTTATAAAGAATTTAAACAAAGAGTCGCTACTGCTAGAAAAATGGGTGTTGAAGAAGTTGAAAAAATAGCCGGTGGAAGAGTTTATTTAGGAGAAACTGCAGTTAAAATCAATTTAGGAGATGGAATTAAAACTTTTGAAGAGGTTGTAGATACTTTGGCTCAAAATTTAAATTTAGAAACCTATGAAATAGAAATAATCGATGAAGAAGATTTAAAACAAGAGATAAGAGGATACCTTGGATTTTTTGGAATGAAAAATATATTTGAGGAATTTTCAGAAAAAATTTACAAACCTATGTTCATTTATTAAATCTTTTGTTGAAAAGACTAAGTAGTTGTGTTATAATTCAAAGTAATCAGAAGAATAAAAAAGAATATTTAGGAGGAATAAAAGTGGTAAGAAAAATTAAAGCAGGAAAAACATCTGGTGGGAGCCAAAATGATATATTAAGACAAGCTCAGGCTATGCAAGCTCAAATGTTAGCAATTCAAGAGGAATTAAAAACTAAAGAGTTAGAAGCTTCTGTTGGTGGCGGAGCAGTAGTAGTTAAAGTAAACGGACAAAAAGAACTTATTTCAATTAATATCTCTGAAGAAACAATTAAAGATGCAGTAACTGATAAAGAGATGTTAGAAGACTTAGTTCTTTCAGCAATAACTGAAGCTATGAGAAGAGCTGAAGAGTTATCAGAGAAAGAAATGGAAAAAGTAACTGGTGGAGTAAGCATCCCAGGATTATTTTAATAAAATTGCCCTGTCACTTTGACAGGGCTTCTTTTTAAATATTTTTTGGAAATATTAATAAAAAAATATGCTATAATAAGGAGATAAAAAATGGATGAGCAAAGAAAATACAGGTTTTATGGAAATTTTCTTTATTACCTTTTAAAAATAATAGATAGTACTGTAAAGATTACTCAAGTTTTTCCCGAAAATTTTGACAAAAAAAGCAATTTTGTCTTAGCTTTTTGGCACAATAAGTTAGTGATGACCCTTCTAGGAGTAAAATTTATAGAAAAAAAAGTAGGATTAGCAAGTCCGAGTAAAGATGGAGAACTGATTTCTGTTCCTTTGGAAAAATATGGAACGGAATTAATCCGTGGTTCTTCAGATAAAGAGTCGGTAAAAAGTTTGATCAAACTTATAAAAAAAGCAAAAGAGGGGTATACAGTAGGAACTCCAGTAGATGGACCTAAAGGACCAATTTATACTGTAAAACCAGGTATGATATATATAGCACAAAAAAGTGGTCTTCCTATAGTTCCTATGGGAGTGGCTTATTCAAGTAAATGGATATTCAAAAGATCTTGGGATCAGTTTCAACTTCCAAAACCATTTTCAAAAGGAATTGTAGTTTTAGGAGAACCATACTATGTATCAGTTGATGCAGATATGGAAAAAGAGTGCGAAATATTGAAAGAAAAAATAGATTCACTCGATAATCAAGCTTCCCAGATTCTAAAGGGAGAGATTAAATAGGATTTCTAGAAAAATTATAAGAAAACTAATAGATAAAATAAGGAGAAAAATTATGCAAAAGAATTTTTACGTTACAACCCCGATATATTATGTAAATGGAGATCCTCATGTAGGAAGTGCTTACACAACAATAGCAGCAGACGTGATAGGACGTTATAAAAAAACAGCTGGTTATGATGTATATTTTGTAACAGGAACAGATGAGCATGGACAAAAAGTTGAAGAGGCAGCTAAAGAGCGTGGAATTACTCCAACTGAGTGGACAGATTCTATGGCTCCAAGATTTATAGATATGTGGAAAAAATTGGACATAGAGATGAATGACTTTATTAGAACTACAGAACCACGTCACAAAGCAGCTGTAGCTAAGATGCTTAAAACAGTCCATGACAAGGGAGATATTTACCGTGGTGAGTATGAAGGAAAATATTGCGTAAGTTGTGAAACTTTTGTCCCTGAAAACCAAATAGTAGGAGAAAATAACTGTCCAGACTGTGGAAAACCTTTAAGATTAGTACAAGAGGAATCATATTTCTTTGCTATGAGCAAATATCAAGATAAATTACTGAAACATATAGATGAAAATCCTGATTTTATACTACCTCACACTCGTAGAAATGAGGTTATAAATTTTATAAAGCAAGGATTACAAGATTTATCAATTTCACGTAATACATTTTCTTGGGGAATACCGATTGAATTTGCACCTGGTCACATAACTTATGTTTGGTTTGATGCACTAACAAACTATATAACTGCAGTGGGATATGAAAATGATCCTGAAAAGTTTGAAAAGTTTTGGAATAACAGTGAAGTAATGCATCTGTTAGGAAAAGACATACTGAGATTTCATGCTATTATTTGGCCTTGCATGCTATTAGCTGCAGATATAAAACTTCCTGAAAAAATAGTTGCTCATGGTTGGTGGACAGCTGAGGGAGAAAAAATGTCTAAATCTCGTGGGAATGTAGTAGCACCAGAATCAGAAATAGAAAAATATGGAGTAGATGCTTTCCGTTACTGTTTAATGAGAGAGGTTAACTTTGGAAATGATGGAGATTACTCTACTAAAAATATAATTTCACGTATAAATACAGATTTGGCAAACGATTTAGGAAATTTATTAAACCGTACTTTAGGAATGTATAAAAAATATTTCAATGGAACGGTTGTAGAGGGAAAAACAGAGGATATTTATACGGTTGAGCTATATAATTTGTACAATGAGACAATGGTTGCTGTGGAAAAACATATGGACCGTGTCGAGTTTTCAAAAGCTTTAGAAGCTATTTGGAAATTTATCTCTCGTATGAATAAATATATAGATGAAACAGCTCCTTGGATACTTGCAAAAAGTGAAGAGGAAAAAACAAAATTAGGTGGAGTTATGAATAACTTAATAGAAGGTCTTTATAAAGTAGCTCTTTTAATCTATCCATATATGCCTAATAAAGCTCAAAGTATTTGGGATCAGTTGGGAATGGATAAACCTGTAAAAGATGCAAAACTTGTAGATATAAAAGATTGGAACCATTTTGAAGTTGGACATGTTTTGGGAGAGGCTACACCAATTTTTCCAAGATTAGAAATAATAGTTGAGGCAGAGAAAAAAGATCCAATGGCTATAGATGAGAACTTAGAAGTAGAAAATCCAATAACTATAGATGAGTTTGACAAGGTTAATATTGAGGTTGTAGAGATAGTTGCAGTGGATAAAATTAAAGGAGCAGATAAGCTTCTGAAATTCAAAGTTAAAACTGGAAAAGAGATACGTCAAATTATTTCTGGAATAGCTAAATCTTACAAAAATCCAGAGGAACTTTTAGGTAAAAAAGTTTTAGCAGTACTCAATTTAAAACCAGTTAAATTACGTGGTGAATTATCTCAAGGTATGCTTTTATCTACAGAAGATAAAAAAAATGGAATAAAATTAGTAGAAATAAATACTGATATAACATTAGGGGCAAAATTAAAATAAAAAAATAAAATTTGGGGGATAAAATGAAAAAAGTAACAAAAGCAGTTATACCGGCAGCAGGATTAGGGACAAGGGTACTTCCTGCAACAAAAGCACAGCCTAAAGAGATGTTAACTATAGTAGATAAGCCATCACTACAATATATAGTAGAGGAACTTGTGGCTTCGGGAATAACTGATATAGTAATTATAACAGGAAGAAATAAAAATAGTATAGAAGACCATTTCGATTATTCTTATGAGTTAGAAAAAACTTTGGCTCAAGATGGTAAATTTGAATTGTTAGAAAAAGTTTCTCACATCTCAACTATGGCAAACATATTTTATGTTCGTCAAAACAGACCTTTAGGATTGGGGCATGCTATTTTAAAAGCTAAACAGTTTATAGGTGATGAACCATTTATAGTAGCTCTTGGAGATGACATAATGTATAATCCTGAAAATGAAGTTTCGAAACAACTCATAGAAGCTTATCAAAAATATGGAAGTAGTATAATAGGGGTTCAAGAAGTTGAAGAAAAAGATGTTTCTAAATATGGAGTTGTAGCCCCAGTGGTAACTTTAGATAAAAGAACAATAGAAATTTCTGACTTTGTAGAAAAACCTAAATTAGAAGAGGCTCCATCTCGTATGGCTTGTTTAGGAAGATATTTGTTGGAAGGAAAAATATTTGATTATTTAGAAAAAACAGTTCCAGGAAAAGGCGGAGAAATACAACTTACAGATGGAATTTTAAAAATGATGAAAGACAATAATAAAGTTTTAGCTTATAATTTTGAGGGAAAAAGATATGATATTGGAAATAAAATTGGACTTTTAAAAGCTAATATTGAGTTTGGACTTCGTAACGTTGAAACAAAAGAAGAGCTAAAAGATTACATAAAAAATGAATTGAAATTCTAGGAGTAAACCATGATAAGACCAGTTTTAGATCGTGTTATAATAAAACCAGAAAAAAAATCCCTTGAGAGCATAAGTACGGGGGGATTAATCCTTTTAGAAAACAGTGAAAAAAACTATGAAACAGGAAAAATATTTGGTGTTTCAAAAGAGCTAGATTTAAAAGTTGGAAGCTATGCAATTTATTTGAAAAAATCAGGAGTAGAGATAGATTATAGAGGAGAAAAGCTTTTAATATTGGAAATAAAGGATATTTTGGCAGTTATAGAGGATGGTGACTATGAGTAAAATTTTATCTTTTGGCAGTGAAGGCAGAAAAAACCTAGAAATAGGAATAAATATTTTAGCTGATGCAGTAAGAATAACGTTAGGACCTCGTGGAAGAAATGTACTTATAGAAAAATCTTATGGACCTCCACTGATAACTAATGATGGTGCAACTATAGCTAAAGAAATAGAACTAGAGGATAAGTTCCAAAATATGGGAGCAGCTCTTCTAAAAGAAGTAGCCATGAAAGCAAATGATGTTGCAGGAGATGGAACAACAACTGCTATTGTTTTAGCTCATGGAATAGCAAAAGAAGGATTAAAAATGGTAACTTCAGGAGTTAATCCTATTTTTTTAAAAAAAGGGATAGAACTTGGAGTAAAAGAAGCTGTAAAACAATTGAATTTAATGAGTAAAAAAATAGAATCTAATAGTGAGATAGAATCAGTAGCAAATATTTCAGCTGGAGATTCAGAAATAGGAAAGCTTATAGCTCAAGCTATGAGTAAAGTTGGAGAACAGGGAGTAATAACTGTTGAAGCAGCTCAGTCATTGGAAACAACTTTGGAAATAGTAGAAGGTATGGAAATAGAAAAAGGATATATATCTCCATATATGGCCAATGATAATGAAAGAATGGTATCAGAACTTGAAGAGGCATATATTCTTTTAACAGACAGAAAAATAAGTTCGATGAAAGAGATACTCCATCTTTTGGAAGAAGTGGTAAAAAAATCGGCACCTATTTTAATCATTTGTGAGGATTTAGAAGGTGAAGCTTTGACAACTCTTGTGGTAAATAAGCTTCGTGGAACAATCAATGCAGTGGCAGTAAAGGCTCCAGCCTTTGGGGAAAGAAGAAAAGCTCTTTTAGAAGATATTGCAGTTTTAACAGGAGCTACACCAGTTTTTTCGCAGCTAGGAACAATTTTAGAAAGTTGCAGTGGTGAAATATTAGGAAAAGCTAGAAAAATCAAAATAACCAACAGCAGCACAGTAATAGTTGGAGGGTATGGAGATAGAGAGAAGATAGAGAATAGAAAAGCTAGAATAAAAAATGAGATAAATGAATCTAAATCAGAATATGATATTGAAAAATTAAAAGAGAGATTTTCTAAACTTTCAGGAGGAGTAGCTCAAATATCTGTGGGAGCAGCAACAGAAATTGAACTGAAAGAAAAAAAACTTAGAATAGAAGATGCTTTGAATGCAACTTCTGCTGCTATAGAAGAGGGAATAGTTCCAGGTGGAGGAGTAGCCCTTTTACAGATAGCTAAAAAAATGGAAGACTTCACTGAAGATGGTGAAATAGGAATAGGGGTAGAGATAGTTAAAAAAGTACTTTTGAGTCCTATCAAGCAAATAAGTGAAAATGCTGGGATAAATGGATCTGTAGTGATTGAGAGACTTAACAGTTATCCGATGGGTTATGGCTATGATGCAGCTAAAGAAGAGTATAGAGACATGCTAGAGGCCGGGATAATAGACCCGGTAAAAGTTACAAGATCTGCCCTTCAAAATGCAGCTTCTGTGGCAGGACTCATTCTCACAACTGAAGTTTTAATTGTGAATAAAAAAATAGAATCAACAACATAAAAATATAAAAAGATAAGGGGAGAAAAAAATGGAAAAAATGATTAGAGACAAATACAACCTTTGGTTAAATAACGAGTATATAGATGTTATTGATCGTGAAGAGTTAAAAACTATTGCTGAAAATTCTGCTGAGATAGAGGATAGATTTTACACTGATTTATCTTTTGGAACAGGTGGAATTCGTGGAGTTAGAGGAGTTGGAAGCAATCGTATAAATAAGTATGTAATAAGAAAAGCTACTCAAGGACTTGCTAATTATATAAATGCCAATGTGAGTGGTTTAAAATCTGTGGCTATTGCTTATGACTGTAGAATAGGATCTACTGAATATGCTGAAAATGCAGCAAAAGTTTTAGCTGCTAATGGAATAAAGGCTTATGTATTCCAAAGTTTAAGATCTACACCAGAACTTTCTTTTGCAGTTCGTCATTTAAATTGTACAGCTGGAATAGTGATTACAGCTTCTCACAATCCTCAAGAATACAACGGATACAAAGTTTACTGGAATGACGGAGGACAATTGGTTGAACCTCAAGCTTCTGGAATAGTAAATGAAGTAGAGGCAGTAACTGAGTTCAATCAAATTAAATTGGTAGAGGCTTCAGATTTAATAATGACAATAGATAAATCTATAGATTCTGCATATATTGAAGCAGTAAAAACTCAAGCGTTAAATCTAGATATACCTAGAAAATCTGAATTTAAAGTAGTATACTCTCCACTTCACGGAACAGGTTGCAGACCAGTGGAAAGAGTTTTAAAAGAGATGGGATATAATAGTGTGTACACAGTTCCTGAGCAAAGAGAACCTGATGGAATGTTCCCAACTTGTCCATATGCTAATCCAGAGGATCCAGCTGTATTTAAATTAGGAATAGAATTAGCTGAAAAAGTTGGTGCAACAATAGCTATGGCCAATGACCCAGATGCAGATAGAATAGGAATAGCAGTTAAATCAGAAAATGGAGTTTGGGTGTATCCAAATGGAAATCAAATGGGACTTTTACTTATGAACTATATTTTGGAAAATAGAAAAAATATTCCAACTAATGCAGCAGTAATTTCTACAATAGTTTCAACACCTATGTTAGATAGAGTAGCTAAGGATAAAGGTGTAAAAATATTCCGTACTTTAACTGGGTTTAAATTTATAGGAGAAAAGATTCGTCAATTTGAAACTAAAGAGTTAGACGGGGAATATTTATTTGGATTTGAAGAATCTTATGGATATTTAGTAGGAACTCATGCAAGAGATAAGGATGCAGTTGTGACAACTATGCTAATAGTAGAAATGGCAGCTAGTTACGAGGCAAATGGGACTTCTATTTTAAAAGAGTTGCATAAACTTTATGAGAAATATGGATACTACTGTGAAGGAATAACAGCTATAACTAAAAAAGGTAAAGATGGAATGGCTGAAATTTCAAAAATTATGAATTTTTTAAAAAATCAAAAAGAAGAGAAAACTTTAATTGGAAAAAATGTAAAGTGTTTCCGTGATTATACTAATAAATTCGAAAAAAATCTAATTACATCAGAAATTATAACTTTAGATCTACCTAAATCAGATGTAATTCAATTTGTTTTAGAAGATGGAACACATATAACAGCAAGACCATCTGGAACAGAACCAAAATTAAAATACTACTATGGTGTAGATGGAAAAACAGAAATAGCTGCTAATGAAAAATTGTCAGAAACAATTAAAAACTTTGAGGCTTTTATAGATTGTAATTGTAAATAAAAAAAGGGGGAGAATTTTTTCTTCTCCTCTTTTTTTCAAAGGAGAAAAATGAAAAAAAATTGTGGAGTATATATTCACGTTCCTTTTTGTTTGAAAAAATGTAATTATTGTGATTTTTTATCTTTTTCAGGAACTCAGCCGGAAGAAAGAAAAAATTACTCTGAAGCTTTGGAGAAAGAATTGGTACTTTATTTAAAAAAAGAATCAAAAACTTTTAATACGGTCTATTTTGGTGGAGGGACTCCTTCTATTTTAGATCCAGAATGGATAAGTGAGATTTTAAAACATTTGAGCCTAGAAGATGAAAAAGAAGTAACTTTAGAAGTAAATCCAGGAACAGTAGATAAAGAGAAACTTAAGAAATTCAAAGAAATAGGAATCAATCGTTTAAGCATAGGAGTCCAAAGTTTTAATCCTGAAACTTTAAAAATTTTGGGTCGACAACATAACAGATCCAAAGCAATAGAAACATATAATTGTGCTAGGGAAGTAGGATTTGAAAATTTGAGCTTAGATTTAATGTTTTCAACTCCTAATCAAAATATAGAAGATTTAGACAAGGATCTAGACACACTTTTTGAACTGAACCCAGAACATTTTTCAATTTATTCTCTTATTTGGGAGGAAAAAACAGTATTTTATGAAAAACTTGAAAAAGGTGAATTAAAAATAACAGAGGAAGACTTGGAAGCAGATATGTTCCAAAGAATAATAAATAAAGCTGAAGAAGCAGGATATATTCATTATGAAATTTCTAATTTTGCCAAACCAGGTTATGAATCAAAGCACAATAAAAAATATTGGCATAACGAAGAGTATTTAGGAGTGGGAGTAGGAGCTTCTGGATATATCGATGGTATCAGGTATAAAAATAGTGAAGATTTGAATTTCTATTTGAATAGTTTAGAAAAAAATATTCTCCCAAGAATGGAAGAGGAGATTCAAGACAAAGAAAGCATAAAATCTTATAAATATATGATGGGGCTTCGTCTTCTGGAAGAGGGAGTAGTTCCATATACCCAAGATTTAAAAATTTTTGAAAACTTGAAAGAAAGAGGTTATTTGAAAAAAAATAATGACAATTATATATTGACGAAAAAAGGAGTCTTTTTTGCCAATGATGTAATAGAAGAACTGATATAATGAAATAATTATATGTTGAATACTTAACTACTTAGTTGTATAATGTAATAAACTATTCAGGAGGATATGTGAGTATAAAAAATAACATAGAAGAAATACTAAGAGATATAGAGAATATTTCTCAATATCCTGAAAAAGTAAAACTTATAGCTGTGACTAAGTACAGTGATAATTCTACTACAGAAATTGTGCTAGAAGCAGGAATAAAAAATTTAGGTGAAAACAGAGTTCAACTTCTAGAGAAAAAACATGAGTATTTTTTAGAAAAAAAAGCAGAAGTGAATTGGCATTTTATTGGAAATTTACAGAAAAATAAGGTAAAATATATTGCTAGTTATGTAAAATTGATTCATTCAGTCAATAAGTTTTCTTTAGCAGAAGAGATAAACAAGCAAGGATCTAAATTAGATAGAGTTATAGAGGGACTTTTGGAAATAAATATAGCAGGAGAAGAATCTAAAGAGGGGTATAAATTGGATAAACTCATTGAGGAAATCCCTGAATATTTAAAACTAAAAAATTTAAAAATAGTTGGACTGATGACAATGGCACCCCATACTGAAGATACCGAAGTTTTAAGAACAATTTTCAAAAAACTTAAAAACATAAAAGAAGATTTGAACAATCAGTATTTTAAAGGAGAGTTAAAAGAACTTTCTATGGGTATGAGTAATGATTATAAAATAGCTCTAGAAGAAGGAGCTACAATGATAAGAGTAGGGACAAAAATATTCGAATAAGGAGCTGGATAATGGCAAAGAAATTTTTCAATGGTGTAAAAGAATTTTTAGGAATAGAGGAAATTCATGATAATTTAGAGGGTGTAGAGATAGAGGAATCGGCTTTAGAAGCAGAAAAAGAAACAAAAATAAAAGAATCTAAACCTTTTAAAAAAGAATTAGAAATTGATAAAGGGATTTTAGAGACACCTGAAAAAAATATGGATGAGGATGAAAGTAACGAACCTTTTCAAACTGTATTTTTCGATCCTAAAAATTTTAGTGATTGTAAAAAAATAGCTAGATACATAAAAAATGATCAAATGATAACTTTGAATTTAGAGTATTTGGATACTGAGACGGCTCAAAGAATGATGGATTTTTTAATGGGAGCTATGTTGATAAAAGGAGCTACTTTTCTAGAAATCAATAAAAAAGTATATACAGCAGTGCCTAAAAATTCGAAAGTTCATTATGCTGGAAAAAAAGATTTGAATGAAAAGACTTATAGAAATGATATGTAGTCTAGAAGATTGATAATAAGGAGTTAAAATTATGGAAAAAAAGCAAATTCGTGCGTTGGCACTATTTTCTGGTGGATTGGATAGTGCTCTAGCTATAAAACTAATAAAAGATCAAGGTGTGGAAGTAATAGCTTTAAACTTTGTTTCTCACTTTTTTGGTGGAAAAAATGAAAAAGCAGAAAAAATGGCACAACAATTGGGAGTTCAACTAGAGTATGTAAATTTTAAAAATCGTCATATGAATATTGTAAAAGATCCTGTATTTGGATATGGAAAAAATATGAATCCGTGCATAGATTGTCATTCACTTATGTTTAAAGTGGCAGGCGAGCTTATGGAAAAATATGGTGCAGATTTTTTAATTTCAGGAGAGGTGTTAGGTCAACGTCCAATGTCACAAAATGCTCAAGCTCTTCAAAGAGTAAAAGAACTTTCTGGAATGGGAGATTACATAGTACGTCCACTTTCAGCTAAGCTTTTAGAGATTTCTAAACCAGAAGAATTAGGTTGGATTAACCGTAATGAACTTCTAAATATAGAAGGACGTAGTAGAAAATATCAAATGGATTTAATGGAAAAATATAATATAGTCGAGTATCCAAGCCCTGGTGGAGGATGTCTTTTAACAGATGTGGATTATTCAAAAAAACTTTCTCAATTTAAAGATGATGGGGTACTGGACAATGAGTTTAGTCATCTGTTTTATCTAACAAAAGTATCTAGAGTTTTTCGTTTCACACCTGGAAACTATATTTTCGTAGGAAGAGATAATGATGGAAATCACAAAGTTATGGAGTATGAAAATACAGCTGATCATTTGATTCGTGCTTTTGACACTCCAGGACCAGTAATTGCAATGTTTGGTGAGTTTTCAGAAGAAGAAGTTAATTTAGCTTGTCAATTTTTTTCTCGTTATTCTAAAGTTAAAGGTAATAGAGAAGTAAGTATGTTGCTAGATAACGAAAAAATGACTATTCCAGCTATAGATATTCCTAAAATAGAAGAATTTATGAAAGAGTATCAAAAAGAAGGAAAAAAACGTAGTAATCCAAATGGTCAAAAAAGTCACAAAAAACAGTCAGCAGATATTTAATAAAACGATTTGAGTCACTCAGAGATGGGTGACTTTTTAATTGCTAAAAACTATAAAAAAATGTATAATATTAATTGAACAGAAATTTTCACTCTGTATTTTGATATCAAAGGAGAGTTATGAAAAATTTAAAAGTTATAGAGAATGGTGCAGTAAAAGGGGAAAAAATTCTCAGCAAAGCCGAAAAAGTTGAAGAGTCAATAAAAACACTGTATCGAAAAAAAATCTGGAAAAAATTTGTAAAGGCTATTACAGATTTTAATCTGATTGAAGATGGAGATAAAATAGCAGTTGGAGTTTCAGGTGGAAAAGATAGTTTACTTTTAGCTAAACTTTTTCAAGAGTTTAAAAAAAATCGTAGCAAAAATTTCGAAATTACTTTTATTTCTATGAATCCTGGCTTTGGATCTATGGATCTAGGTGCATTCAAAGAAAATTTAAAAGAGTTAGAGATCGATTGTGAAATTTTTGATGCCAATGTTTGGGAGATAGCTTTTGAATCTTCACCTGAGAGTCCTTGTTTTTTATGTGCTAAAATGCGTCGTGGAGTTCTTTATAAAAAGGTTGAAGAGTTAGGATTTAATAAGTTAGCATTAGGTCATCACTTGGATGATTTGGTAGAAACTACGGTTATGAATATGTTCTATGCGGGAACTATAAAAACGATGATACCTAAAGTAGATTCCACAAGTGGAAGACTACAACTTATACGTCCTCTTATCAATATACATGAAAAGGATATAATAGATTTTATGGAAACTAATGAAATTCAAGCTATGGCTTGTGGATGCCCAATAGAAGCTGGTAAAGTCGATTCGAAAAGAAAAGAAATTAAAAATCTTCTTAAAACTTTTGAAAATACTAATAGTAACATCAAGCAGAGTATTTTCAACTCTATGAAAAATATAAATTTAGATTATGTTCTAGGATACACTCGTGGAAATAAAAAGGATGGTCAAAATGATTAGCATAATGGAAATGGCTGACTTGAATGGAATAAAAGTTGAAAACTTCAAACTTATAGTAGAAGAAACTGAAATTATAGTAGAAAATAAAAAAGAAAATACAATAACTATTTTAAAATATTCAGATAAAAAACGTTTAAAGGCTTTGAGAACTTTAGAAAAAATTTTAGGAACAAAAATAGAATTGGAGCATTTAAGAGAAAATGAAATACTTGCTTACATAGAAAATGAAGGATTCAGCAAATCTATTTTTAGTCCAGTAGGACAAGCTATGCATGAATATAATATGGTAGAAGAAGGAGATAGAATCGCGGTTGGAGTTTC
>JBOFFH010000088.1:0-1191 GCA_051648485.1 Fusobacteriaceae bacterium | reverse complement strand
ATACTTTCTAAATTTGAGTATAAAAAAAGTCCTATCCCTTCATCAAAAGTTATTGTTTTTTCTGCTGTGTTTCTTTTTGCATTTAAAACGTAAGCTATATTTTCTAAACATTCCTCTTCTTTTTCTCTTGTAATAGAGTAACTTTTAGTTAAAAACATATTTAATTCATTTTCTACTAAAGAATTTTTTAAAATTCCTGATAATTCTACTATTTTTTCTAACTCTTTTTTATCATCTTTTTCTAAAAAGTCCAAATTTCTTTTTTCTAATTGTGCTAAAGCTAAATTATAAAATTGTTTGTTGTAGTTTTTCGAAGTATTTTTATAAAAAATATACATAGAATCAGAAATATTAAAATTATTGTAAATTGGAATGTCGCCACTAATTAAATTTTTAAATTTTTCTAAAGAGTCTATTTTATTAGTATTTAAAACTGTTTCTATTTTATCAGTATTTTTTTGTATTAAATCTTTGAAAAATAAATTTGCATTAGCTTCAGAATTTTTAATTAAATACATAATTTCAAAAACTAAATTTTGAAAATCATGGTTTGTTAAAAAATTAAAAATTGTTTTTAAATCTGTGAGGTTATATAAATCAATAATCAAGTTTATAAAAATTGTTTCATCAATTTCAGAAATATTTTGAACAATTTTTTTGTATTTATAATCCATTCCCTCTATTTTTTTTAATTTTTTCATGCTGATCCCCCATTAATAAATTTCTTTTAATTCTCTAAAACTCCCCCCTAATTCTCATCACAACCTCATGATAGTTCCTAGAAAAAGTGGCTTTAGAAACTCTAACTAGTTCTGCCAGCTTTGAATCTGAGATTTTGTTGTTTTCAGCTATGGCTTCTATTATAACCTTGTATTGAGCCTCATACTTATGGGCTATTATTCTAACCTTGGCACTCTTAATAGCACTAGATTTAACCTCACGTAGCTCTGAAGCTTTACCCATTGTGTAGATAGCAGTTGTTGAGATATTTGTATGTCCAAGAAAGTTTTTTACTTTGTCCAAACTTGTTCCTTCATCCAGAAGAGTCTTGGCTATCAAATGACGGAAGTTGTGACTGAAAAACTTGGTTTTAGGTAGTCCTGTCATAGCTCCATATTTTTTAACAGTCCAGTCAGCCATTTTAGGTGTGAGTCTATGATAACCGTCACTGTATTTTCTTTCTGTGATAAA
>JBOFFH010000087.1:0-30962 GCA_051648485.1 Fusobacteriaceae bacterium | reverse complement strand
CTCCACCTTTTGTTGCAGCATAATTTGTTTGTCCAACATTTCCATAAAGTCCCACTACTGAAGAAAGAGTTATTATTGAACCGTATTTTTTTGAACTCATTAAAGGAGCCACAGCTTGTGTCATATTGAATACACCTTTCAAGTTTACGTTTATAACAGCATCCCATTGATCTTCTGACATTCTAGCTAGTAATGAATCTTTTGTTATTCCTGCATTATTAACTAAAATATCTATTCTTCCAAACTCTTCTTTAATTTTTTTAACTAAAGCAGCAATTCCTTCTCTATCAGTGACATTTAAAATTTCATGTCTGACATTTGATTGCTCATAAGTAGCTTCTCCCATATCACAAGAAAAAACCATTTCTGCACCTTCTGAAGCTAATTTTTCAACTATTGATCTTCCTATACCTCTTGCACTTCCTGTTACTAACGCTATTTTTCCTTTTAATCTATCCATATTTTTTTCCTCCAAAATATTTTTTTTATTGCAGATAATTTAATTATACTTTCATGAAATAAAAAGTCAAGAAAAATTATCAAAATTTGAGCAACTCATCACCAAAAAAAAATCACTTTTTCAACTTTTTTAAAACTACCCATCTTTTTATTCACCCGGAAAAAGTACTCCGATCTCTTTTCTACTCATCTCCATCACTTTGGATACTTTTAAAGAAATATTATGAGGATTTTCAGCACTTTCAATATTTTTTTCAGTTATAGTCTTTATAAATTCTTGAATTTCATAGTACATGTCATTTTCAACTCTAGGAACTGTAATCTCTTTTTCTGTTCCATCTTTTAATTTTAAAGTTATTTTTTCTAAAAGGGAAATATTTTCTATTATTATAGAGCCTTTTTCACCAACTATTTCACTTGGAATGTATGAGTTACTTATTTTAGAATGATTCACTGTTGCCACAAAATCTGAATACTGTAAAATAGAAGTTCCAGCTCCATCAACTCCACTAGACAAAATTATTCCTGAACTTTTACAATCTAAAGGTTCTCCAAAAAGACCTATTACAAAATAAAAAGTGTAAAGACCTATATCCATAGTTGAACCATTAGAAAATTGGGGTTTAAAAGCATTCAAAACTATTCCTTCTTTAAATTTATCATATCTAGAAGAGTATTGACAAAAATTGGCATACACTCCACGAATAGTCCCTATTTTGTGAAGATTTTCCTTTATCACATTAAAATTAGGATTATGAACTGTTCTTATAGCCTCCATAAAAAGTGTGTTATGCTTTTTAGAGAGTTCTATCAGCTCTTTTACTTCTTTAGAATTGGAAGATAAAGGTTTTTCACACAAAACAGGTATTTTTTTTTCTAAAAACTTTTTAGCTTGAAGAAAATGAAAAGAAGTCGGTGAAGCTATGTAAACAGCATCTATATTTTTACTCATTATCATTTCATCTATATCTGTATAAATATTAATAACCCCGTATTTATCTCCAAAAGCTTTTCCTGTTTCTAAAGTTCTAGAATAAATCGAATTCAATTGAAACTCTGGACATAAAAAAGCTGCTTCTAAAAATCTTTCTGTTATTGTATTTGTTCCTATGACCCCAAACCTTATCATTGTACTCTCCTTCAGTTCTTTTTTCTATCTCTACACTTTTTAAAATATCACAAATTATTATTTATTTAATAACTAATTAACTTTTTATTCATTATTTTTTTTTCATCTATTCTTTCCAAGTCCTTCTTGGGAACAACTACTGTATTTTTATCACCATCACTTATATATCTATCCTGTGATTTTTTATCAAAATGAGCTATCCACTGATTTATATCCAGTTCTGAACCATCTTTTCCAGCACGAATTCTTGGAACAGCAATTGGATTATAGTTTTTATTGAAAATACCGTTACTCGGATTAGATCCCACTAAAAATGTAACTTTATTTTCATATTTTATACCCTTATAGCTTCCTTTAAGCATAGTCTTTGAATACTCACGAGACGATGCCCCAAAAGGACGAGCTAAAGAGTTCACAACATAACCAGGTCTTGCATCTTCTATCATTTTAGCAGCTAAAGCCATATTTTTTTCTATATCCTCTTTTTTAGAACTTCTTAAATTTAGGTGGTTGTACGTATGATTTCCTACATCCATTCCTAAATCTATAACTTTATTTATTCTTTCTTTTACAGTTCCTTCACCTGAAAAAGGATTGGCATTTGCATAGATAATTCCTTTAACCGGAAATTCTGGATTTTTTTCAGAAAAGTCTATAAATTTTTTAAGCATAGTATTTTCATTTAAAACTAATTCATCCCCATTTTTTTTAAAAGATGCTTGTGTTCTATGAGCATCATCAAAAGTTAAAAGCACAGGTGTTTTACCTATAGGAACGTCTATATCTCCACTTATAAATTCTTGAATAGAAATAGGAACATATCCTTTTTCATTCAGTCTTTCTAAATCTTTTTCAAAATTTTCAAAAGTTCTTGAATAATCGTCTTTAGCAGCAGTTTCTGTAAAAGCATGATACATCAAAACCATTATTCTTCCCGATTCATTCACTTTATATTTTTCATAATTTTCATTTCCTAAAACACTTAAATTTAACACTAAAAATGCTGACAGCAATATTTTTTTCATTTTTCCTCCATATTTTTTTATAATAATTTTATATACTCTAACTCATCTACCTCTAGCACATCATATGGAAGAACTAAAAAACCTCCATCTCTGTCTATGTCCAAATTATATCCCAAATCCTTAGCTGTGGAATAGTATAGATACCAAACATATTTTGAACAATAAGTGAATTCTTCACTTTCTCTATTTAAAGTTACTAAATAATGACTTTTTTTCATTTTTTCTACATTTTTTAAAAACTGTTCTTTAAATTCTTCTGTAAAATTTTTATATCTTAAAACTAAAACTTGTCTATTTTTTTCATTTAACCAAGATTTAAAACCATTTTCTTGATAACCTACAAAAGGCTGTGGATAATCCCCCACCGTATCATCAGTTACAACAACTCCTATATGACCATACCATTCCAAAGGGTGAACAGTTTTATTTTTTACTATTATATCTCCAATTTGAATTTTATTCCAGGAATTTTTCAGTTCTTTTATATCCTGCCACTGAGTTTTTGGAGTTACAGCACTACATCCTACAAATATCGAAGAAAAAATCAAAACATACACTATTTTTATCATTTTTTCCTCCTTTTTATCAATGGTAAAAGACCAAATGGAGTGACATAAGTCACTCCAGGATTTAAGTCCACTCTATACTTCAAATACTCTGTATTTCTAGAAAAATATCCACGAATTTTCTCTCTAATAACACCCTTACCCAAAAGCGTTCCAGCTCCGTATCCATGAATAACTCTTATTTCTCCAATATATCCAATTTTATAAAGTGAGTTATATTTATTAATAAAAACTTTTAAAGCAGTTTCATAATCCATATCGTGTAAATCTATCTCTTTTATCAGCATATCAATCCTTTTGAAATTTCCTTTCTAATACTCTTCTACTTTTATAGTATACATTAAACATTACAGGAATTACAACTAAAGTTAAGAGTGTAGAAAAACTCAATCCAAATATTACTGCTATTGCCATACCTTTATATCTTTCACTTCCTTGACCTATTCCTAATGCAAGTGGTATCATTCCAAAAACTGTAGTCATTGTAGTCATAAGAATTGGTCTTAAACGAGTTCTTCCAGATTCTATCAGTGAATCATAAAGAGAATAACCTCTTTCTATTAATATTTGCATATAATCAATTAAAACTATAGCATTATTTACCACTATACCTGCCAACATTATTATTCCTACATAAACCATCGTATTAGTTTTTTGTGCAGTTACAATAAGTCCTATATAAACTCCTGTTACTGCCAATGGAACTGTCCCCATTACAATAGCAGGAAGTATGTATGATTCAAATTGAGCTGCTAAAATAAAGTAAATCAGAAATATTGCAACTATAAAAGCTAGTTTTAAATGATCAGTTACTTCTGCCATGCTACGACTATCTCCACCAAACTCATAAGTTACTGTAGAAGGAATACCTATCTCCTCTATTATTGCTTTCAGCTCCTGCTGTCCTTTTATCAAATCCAAGCCTTTTGTTATATTGGCTTTTATTGTGGCAACTCTTATTTTATCCTCTTTATCTATTCCGTAAGGTCCCTCTCCAACTTCTAAAGTTGCTATATCCCCCAACTTTAAAAAATTTCCTGAAGAAGTTTTCATTCTTGCCTCCATCAATAAATCCAAGGATTCTCTGTATCTTTTATCCAATTGAAGAGTTACGTCCAATTCTTCTTTACCTGTTTTAATTTTTATAGGAGAACCTCCTAAAATTTGATAGCTCACTCCCATACCCAAATCACTTATATTTATTCCTTGTTGCTGAAGTTTTTTTCTATCTATCAAAAGTCTAGCTTCTGGATTTCCATTTACCAATGAATTACTTATATCTGTAAATTTTCCTTCTGTCACCATAACTTCTGTAATTTTACGAGTAATATAATCCATTTGAGATACGTTGTCTGATTTCAAAATAAGTGTTATATCTTTTGATGCATTTCTTCCAAAAGCCATTTTCGGAGTAATATTTAGTTTAACATCTGGAATATTACTTACTTTTGGACGAATTTCACGAATTATTTCCGATATTGGCGTGCTACTTTCTCTCATGTTTTTGTAACCTACATCTACTACTACTGAAACAGAATCTTTTGCTACTGTTGTAATATATTTTTTAGTGTAATGATTCTCTTTTACGGCCTGTTCAAATTGATGAGCTACTCTGTTAGCTTTCTCTACATCCATACCACTTGGCATTTCTGCAATTATAGTATAAACCCCATCATCTGTAGTTGGCATAAATTCTCCACCTATAAATTTTGAACCATAAATTACAAAACCGTAGAACATTCCAACTGTTAAAAGAATTACTAAGGTTTTGTTATGTAAAGATTTATTCAATACATAAGTATATTTTTCTTTTACAAAATTAAATATTTTTCCATCTTCATGAACTCTATCTTTATCTTTTAATATTCTGCTACACACCATAGGAACAAAAGTAACAGCTATTATCAGTGAAGCCAACAGTGAAAAAGCTATTGAATATGACATATCTTGGTATAATTCTTTAGCTCTTCCTTCTCTTAAAACAATTGGTAAAAAAACTGCCACTGTTGTAAGAGTTGAAACAATTATTGGAACTAAAACTTCTGAAGCTCCTTTTTCTGCTGCACTGACTCTATCTTCTTTAAGCTCTGTCAAATGTCTAAAAATATTATCTAAAACTACTACCGAGTTATCAACAAGCATTCCTACTCCCAAAGATAATCCCATAAGTGACATCATATTCAAACTCATTCCTTTAGCTCCAAAAAAACCAAATGTGGCAATAATTGAAACTGGAATAGCTACAGCTATTACTAAAGTAGCTCTTATATCTTTTAAAAACACAAAAAGAATTATTGTAGCTAAAAATAATCCTGTGATAGCATTATTTTTTACTGCATTTATAGAATTGTTTATATCTACGGCTGAATCTCTATTTATAGTGAATGTTGCTCCTGGCGGAAGAAGAGGCTCTAAACGTTTTATTTCCTCACGTACAATATTAGATATTTGAACTGTGTTTCCTGTATCTGTTTTTTCTATATTGATAACTATGTTATCAACTCCATTCGTTCTTCCGTAAGTATCTCTGTCTTCTACATCTAAACGGACATCAGCTACATCTGTTAGATAAACTGTTTCTCCATTTTTGTTAGAAAGAACTAAATCTTTTACATCTTCTAAAGTTTTTAATTCACCATAAAGTTTTACTAAATATTCTTTATCACCTTCACGAACATATCCTGCTGGAAAATTTAAACTAGATCTTTTAAGAGTTGTATATAAATCGTTTATACTCATATTAAAACTTTCCAATTTATTAGGATCAATATTTACAAGGATAAGTCTTTTGTCTCCCCCACTTATCTCTATACTTCCCACTCCTTCTATTCTTTCTAAACGTGGCACTACTATATTGTCTGCGAATATTTTTAGAGACAATAAATCATCACCGGTGATTCCTAAAAGCATAACCCTATCACTATTTGCTGAACTTTTAGTAACTGTAGGCTCGTCCATATCTTCAGGTAATTGGTTTCTAATACGATTTACTGCTGTTACTAAATCATTTACTTTTTCATTTATATTTACACCATAATTAAAGTCTACACTCACATTACTGCGTCCTAAAACTGATTCTGTTGTAATTCTTTTAACACCTTCTATTTTCGTTAATCCTTTTTCTATTTCTCTAGTCACTAATATTTCCATATCTTCTGGAGAAGCTCCACGCCAATTGGCACGAACTCTAGCTGTAGGCATATTTAAATTTGGCATCAATTGAGTTTTTAAATTAGATAATACTATCACTCCTAAAATACTCATAGAAAGAATTATCATCATTGTAACAACTGGTCTTTTTATTGAAAATTCTGATATATTCACAAACATCCCCCTATTTTACTACTTTTAATTTATCTTTATTCTCTAATATGTATTGGCCATCTACAACTATTTCCATTCCAGGAATCAGCTCTTCACTTATTATTTCTAATTCATTGCCTTTAGAATAACCTCTCTCTACTCTTATTTCTCTTGCAACTCCTTTTTCATTTACATAAATATATGAAAAAAGATCTCTTAAAATTATTGAACTTTTATTTACAACAAAAGTATTACGAGTTCCTGATTCTAAATTTATATTAGCATACATACCTTTTTTCAATTCATTAGCACTATTTTCTACAATTATTTTCACAGGATATTTCTTGCTTTCTTTTCCTGCTACTGGATTTATTTCAGAAACTTTTCCATTATAAATTTTAGTAGTTCCTTCAACTTTTATTTCTGCAATATTCCCAACTTCTATTCCTAATATCTCCATTGGTGAAACTGAAGTCTTTACATACATTTTACTATCGTCCACTATTATAAAAACTACTTTTTCATTACTAATTTTCTCATAAATTTTAACGTCTAAGTCTGTAACTATTCCGCTTATTTTAGCTTTCATTACCAATTTTTCATAATCATCTTTGGCTGAAATAAAGTTAGCTTCGGCAGAATACATCATTGACTCACTGTTTGTAAATTGATTTTTATTAGTTAAAAACTCATCTTCAGAGATAAGTTTTTCTAAACGAAGTTGCTGTATTTTTCGAAAGTTTATTTTTTTAGTTTCATAGTCACTTTTACTTGAAATATAGCTAGCTTTTGCTTTAGCATAAGCTGATTGGACAGAAACATTTTCTAAAACTACCAAAACTTCTCCAGCTTTTACCCTATCTCCATTTTTAAAATTTATTTTTTTTACAGTTCCTCCTGTAGATGTTATTTCAGACACTTCATTTTCTACCTCTACAACTCCACTTGAATTATTACTTTTTGTTATATCTTTTTTTTCTAAAATTTCTACTTTTACATTTCTTACAACTTCGATACTCTTTTTTGATTGTTCCTTTTTTCCACACCCTATTATTGCTATAAAAATTAAACTAAAAATTAAACTTTTCAATTAAAATTCCCCCTCTACTAAACTTTTATATAATTCGTATGCAAAATAATAATTATATTTTCCTAAAATATAGTTCCTTTCTGCTTCTACAAGATTTTTTTCAAGTTCAATGAGCTCTATACCGTCTATAAGCTCCATATCATATCTTCTTGTCTCTAAAGCGTAGTTTTCCCTAGCTGAAACTACAGCTGATTTCTGCTCAGCTACAACCCCTTTATACTTCACCAAATCTAAATAGGCTTTCCTTACATTCAGTTCTATATCATTTTTAGTTTTTTCTTCTAAATTTTTAAATTTTTCTACATTATTTTTACTACGTTTATAAGCATCCAACGAACTTCCAAAACTAAAAATATTTACTCTGAAATTTATTCCCGCTTCCCATTTAAAGTTATCTCCTGAGTTTGACAAATTTCCACCGCTAGATTTTTCTGTGGCAAATGCATTCACTACTGGTAAAAAATCTGCTTTCACTATTTTTTTTTCATCTTTTTTTATCTCAGTATCTAACTGGGCTATTTTACTTTTTCTATTATTTTCTCTAGTATGAGCTATATCTTTCTCTAAATTTATATTTTCAATATTATAATCACTTTCTTTTAAAGGTTTCGGTATTATTTTATAACTATTATCTGCTCCTATGTAATTTTTCAATGTCACTTCTGCTGAAGATAGTGAATTTTCTGTTTCTACTATACTTGTTTTAACGTTTAAAATTCTAGTATTAAAAGGTAGTACAGTTGTTTTAGATACTAAATCCAATTCATATTTTCTGTTTATTTTTTTCTGTTGCTCTTTTAAATTTTTTAAAGTTATTTTATAAACTTCTAGTTCTTGCATGGCCAATAAAATAGCAATGTATGAGTCTATTGTCTTTAGCTTTGTATCTAATTTTGTTTGCTCGTAAGTAAGTTGACTTTTTTCTAAATCATATTTAGCTGTAGATAATTTAGCTTTATTCATTCCACCGTTAAATATTGGTTGAGTTACCTCAAAACTATTATTAGCTACACCGTTTTCTTTCCTCAAGTTTACAGTCGTTTCGTTTTCATATCTTGTATATCTACCTGTGTAATCCAGCACTGGTAAAAAACTTTTGTAAGCTTCATTTCTTTTAAGCCTAGCATTACTCACATCCAATTCTGAATTTTTCAACAAATAATCATATTTATATGAAGCTTCTACAGCTTCTTGTATTCCTAAATTTAAAACTTGAGCAAATATGTTAGTACTCAAAAGTAAAGTCCCTGCAAGCATCAACATTTTAATTTTTTTATTTTTCATGATCCCCCCTCGTATTTTCAATTATTATACCATAATACCAGTATTCCGTGACAAGTTTATGACACACTCGAATCAACAATAAATAAGAATACTAAAAAAGGATTTTAAAGACAAACGTCTCTAAAATCCTTTTTTATTTTTATTTATTGTTTTTTATTTTTAAAAAAAGACTTTAAAAATTTTTTCCCTAAGAAAAAAAACTTTTTAACCTCTCTTTAAAACTCTTTTTCATTTTATAATTTTTATCTTTTAAACTCTCATCAAAAGCTTTTAAAAGCTCATTTTGTTTTTCACTTAAATTTATTGGTATCTCAACATATATCTCAACTATTTGAGTTCCTTTACGCTTTGTTCTAAGATTTACAATTCCCTCTTCTCTCATACTGAAACGTTTTCCATTTTGAGTTCCTTCAGGAATTTTTATAGTTTTCTTTCCTTCTAATGTTGGAACTTCTATATCTCCACCTAAAGTTGCTGATGTATAACTGATTGGTACTTTGCAATAAATATCACTTCCATCTCTTTCAAAGAATTCATGGGATTTCACCTTAATATAAATATATAAATCTCCATTATCTCCACCATTATGACTTGCTTCTCCAAATCCTGTTAAACGAAGCTTCTGACCATTTTCTATTCCTGCTGGAATATTTACTTTCTTTTCAACTTTCTCACGAACTACTCTTTTTCCATGACAAGCTTCGCACTTATGTTCTGGTATATCTCCTGTTCCGTGACAAGTTTCACAAATTTCTTCAGATTGGAAGTTACCCAACATAGTTCTTTGAATTTTTACTGTTTTTCCTTTTCCATTACATTTTGGACACTTACTTTTTTTTGTTCCTGGTTTAGCACCACTTCCATGACAAGTTCCACATTTGCCATCTCTTGTATAACGGATAGTTTTTTCAACTCCAGCTGCTGCTTCTTCTAAAGTTATTTCTACTTGATAGCTTAAGTCTTCTCCAGGCTCAGGTCCACGACGACGATTTCCACCACCAAAACCTCCACCACCAAAGAAAGAACCAAATATATCTCCTAAATCATCTGAACCGAAGCCACCAAAGCCTCCGCCGCCATAGCCACCATTTCCTCCACCTTGTTCAAATGCGGCATGTCCATGCGTATCATATTGTTGCTTTTTTCCAGTATCAGATAACACTTGGTTAGCTTCATTCAACTCTTTAAACTTTATTTCTGCTTCTTTTTTTTCACTATCTGTAGCATTGCTGTATTTGTCTGGATGATATTTCATCGCCATTTTTCTATAAGCTTTTTTTATCTCTGTTTCACTGGCACCTTTATTTATTCCTAGTATTTCATAATAATCTCTTTTCGACATAATTTCTCCTTATTTAAATTAGGGGAATAGCCGAGCCATTCCCCTTTATTTTTACTATATTTTAATATATTTTCGGGAATTAGTCTACTATTTCTGCTTCTGCAACGTCATCTTCAGCTTTTTTATTTTGTCCAGCTTCAGTTCCTGCTGCTCCAGCTTGTGCTTCTTTATATATTTCTTCAGCTAATTTATGAGCTACTGTTGAAAGTTTTTCAATCGCGGCATCAATTGCTGCTTTATCTTCTGAATCTTTAATAGCTTTTAACTCTTCTAAAGCTGTCTCTATTGCTGCTTTTTCTTCTGGAGTTGTTTTAGCTTCATGCTCTTTTAAAGTTTTCTCAGTAGAAGAAATTAACATATCTGCTTTATTTCTAGTTTCTACTAACTCTTTAAATTTCTTATCTTCAGCTTCATGAGATTCAGCATCTTTTTTCATTCTTTCAATATCTTCAGAAGATAAGTTACTTGAACCAGAGATAGTTACTTTATTTTCTTTTCCTGTTCCTAAATCTTTAGCAGAAACATGAACTATTCCGTTAGCATCTATATCAAAAGTTACTTCGATTTGAGGGATTCCTCTTGGTGCTGCTGGTATTCCATCTAGATTGAATTCTCCTAATTTATGGTTATCCATTGCTTTTGCTCTCTCTCCTTGAATTACATTGATTGTAACTGCTGGTTGATTGTCTACAGCTGTAGAGAATACTTGAGATTTTTTAACTGGAATAGTAGTGTTCTTATCTATTATTTTAGTAGATACTCCTCCTAAAGTTTCGATTCCTAAAGATAGAGGAGTTACATCTAGTAACAGTACATCTTTAACATCTCCCATTAAAACTCCACCTTGGATAGCTGCTCCTGCTGCTACAACCTCATCTGGATTTATTCCTTTGTTTGGCTTTTTACCAAAATAAGCCTCTACCCATTCTTGAACTGCTGGTATTCTTGTAGAACCTCCAACTAATAGTATCTCATCTATATCAGAAGGAGATAATTTTGCATCTTGAAGAGCAGTTTTAGTTGGTACTTGAGTTGCTTCAACTAAGCTTCTAGTTAAGTCGTTGAACTTAGCTCTTGTAAGTTTCATTTCTAAATGTTTAGGTCCTGTTGCATCCATTGTGATAAATGGTAATGAAATTGGAGTTTCCATCATTGTAGAAAGCTCTTTCTTAGCTTTTTCTGCTGCATCTTTAAGTCTTTGGAAAGCCATTTTATCATTTAATAAATCAATTCCTGTTTCTTTTTTAAACTCAGAAGCTAACCAATGAATTACTACATCATCAAAATTATCTCCTCCTAAGTGATTGTTTCCATTTGTAGAAATAACTTCTACAACTCCGTCAGCTATTTCTAAAACTGAAACGTCAAATGTTCCTCCACCTAAATCGAATACTAATACTTTTTCTTCTTTTTGCTTTTCAAGACCATAAGATAAAGCTGAAGCTGTAGGTTCGTTAATTATTCTCATAACTTTAAGTCCTGCAATTTCTCCTGCATCTTTAGTAGCTTGTCTTTGAGCATCTGTAAAGTAAGCTGGAACCGTAATTACTGCTTCTGTTACATTTTCTCCTAAGTATGCTTCAGCATCTTTTTTAAGTTTTTTAAGTATCATTGCTGATATCTCTTGTGGAGTATAAGCTTTTCCGTATAAATTTACTTTATAGTCAGAACCCATCTTAGTTTTTATAGATTGTATTGTAGATGTTGGATTAGTTATAGCTTGTCTTTTAGCTATTTCTCCAACTATTATTTCTCCATTTTCTTTTATATTTACTACCGAAGGAGTTGTTCTTGCTCCCTCTGCATTAGTAATAACTGTGAAACTTCCACCTTCCATTACTGCTACACATGAATTTGTTGTTCCTAAATCTATTCCGATTATTTTTGCCATTTTTATTCCTCCTAAATTTTTCATTTTTTTATTCTTAATCTAAATTTTTAAAATTTATTATTTTTTACAAACTTTTACCATTGCTGGTCTGATTATCTTATCTTTCATCTTATATGCTTTTTGGAACACGTGAATAACTTGATCATTTAAATGGTCAGCACTTTCTTCTACCATAACTGCATGGTGAACCATAGGATCATAAATTGCACCTTCTGAGTCTATTGCTTCTACCCCTTCACTTTGCATAATTCCTTGCATTTGTGAAAGTGTCATCTCTACTCCTTTTATAAGAGAATCGAAATCTTTTGTTTCTAATGAAGCTGTTATAGCTCTTTCTAAATTATCTACGCTATCTAATATTTTTACCATAACTTTTTCTGCTGCATATTTACGAAGTTCTTCCAATTCACGCTCTTGACGTTTTCTGAAATTTTGAAACTCAGCATTTTTTCTTAAATAGTCACCCTTTAAATTTTCTATTTCTGCATTTAATTTTTCATTTTCTATTGTTAGTTTTTCAGTTTCAGAGATTTCAGTTTCAGCTTCTAATATTTGTTCTTCTGCCACTCTTACTTCTTCTGCATCTAATATATCTTTATCTTTATCTTTCATCTATTCATCCTCACTTTCGATTTTATATATAACTTTATTAACTTCTTTAGAAACATAATCAACCAATCCTATGGTTTTAGAGTAAGACATTCTTTTAGGTCCTATTACTCCTATTACTCCTTCTGCATCTCCTACTTTATATAGAGAGTATACAAAACTGTAATTTTCCATTCCTTTTATATTGAGTTCTTCTCCAAAGATTACATTTACTTTTCCATAATTTTTATCTTTGGTTTCTAACAAATCTTCAAAAAGAGTTTTTACTGTTTCATTACTATTAAAAAATTGCATAACTTCCAAAGCACTTTCTCCTGAACTAGCTAATATACTCGAACTATTTTTTAAAAACATTTTACCCTCAATATCTTGATAAATTTCCTGTTCTATAGTTTTTTCTACTTCTGCAAATTTATCTTCAGAACTTTGTCCCATAAGGCTTTCCAAATCTTCTTTAGAATAATCTCCATTAGAAAATTTTTCATTTATCTCTTCCGTTAAAGCTATTACTTCGTCTCTTGTTATTTTTTCTCTGACATGAATTTTTTTTGTACGAATAGTTTTATTTTCCATAACTATTACGGCCATAACCATATAGTCATCTATATGTACCAATTCTATCTTTCTTATTTTTTCTCTATGATGGTCAGGCTCTATTACTAATCCTGCATAGTTTGTCATTTGAGAAAGTAGTGCTGAGGTTTTTTCTAAAACGGAATCTAATTCTCCCATTTTTTTCTGATACATATCTTGGATATTATCTTTTTCTAACTTAGTAAGTTTTTCTATTTCAAGAATTTTATCCAAATAATAACGATAGCCTTTATCTGTAGGAATTCTTCCTGATGATACATGTGTTTTAGCTATAAATCCTAAATCTTCTAGATCTGCCATAACATTTCTGATTGTTGCAGAACTAAAATCTATTCCATACCTTTTTACAAGTGCCCTAGAGCCTATGGTTTCTCCAAAAGTTAGATAGTAATCTATTATTGCATTTAAGACTAATTTTTCTCTTTCATTCATTACTAGCCTCCTTTCAGAACTTTGTTAGCACTCGTTGAAGAAGAGTGCTAATCACTTGCTAAACTTATCTTATCATAACCTATTTTTTATGTCAATAGTTTTTTTTATATAAAAAAGGGATAATTTTAAAAAAATTATCCTTTCTTTATATATTCATTTAAATTTGCAATCTATTTACTTATTTATTACTTAACTCTTTTTCTATATTCTTAACTTTTTTATGAATCTCATTTATACGAAATTCTAAAGAGTTCAATATCCAAAATTGAAAATGATCTACTCTTTTATTCTCATAAAGTGTCCATATAATTTTAAAAATACCTAAAAGAATAGCAACTTCCAAAGTAACTATTATATCTATTTTTTTTAAAGCTAAACCTGTGATTAAAACCATAACTATTATTGCTAACAGTAAAATATTCACTAATTTATTTTGATGAGATTCAGCTCCACCAATTTCTCCAACCATTTCTTTAATTTGTTGTTTTTCTCTTTTAAACTCTTCTATTTCTTCCCACAACTGCTCTTGACCCTTCATTAAATCCCCCAATCTCTTGGATATCTAAATTCTCTGTTTATAGTTCTTCCACTTATTTTTGCAATAAGTGGAAGTTTTCTTTTATATTGAGAAAACATTATTTTTCTGATTATTTTATTAATAATCTCTGAATCATAACCTTCTTCCATAATCTCTTTTGGAGTTTTTCTTTCATCTATGAGCTTGTAAAGTATTTCATCTGCCAGTAAATAAGAGAATCCTAATTCGCTTTCATCTGTTTGACCTTCCCAGAGGTCTGCACTAGGTTTCTTGTCTATGAGTTGGTGAGGTATCCCCATATGTCTAGACAGTTCCCAAATATGTGTTTTATAAAGATCTCCTATTGGATTAAGTGCTGAAGCTGAATCTCCAAACTGTGTACTATAACCCAAAAGTATCTCTGTTTTGTTGGAAGTCCCCAAAACTAAAGCATTATCCTTGGCTGAGTAATCAAATAAAATAGTCATACGCTCACGAGCCATTTTATTTCCTTTACGCATATCACTAATTTCTGGATCTAATGCAAAATATGCATCTAACATCGGAGTTATTTCTATCAGTTTAGACTTTATCCCTAAATCTTTTATAACTAATTCAGCATGATCTACACTTTCTTTGCTAGAAGCTTTGTATGGCATCATTATTCCCATTACATTTTCGGGACCTAATGCTTTGGCTGCAATATAAGCTACAATAGCTGAATCTATTCCTCCTGAAAGTCCTAATACAACTTTTTTAAAACCAGATTTAGTAACCTCATCTTTTACAAAATTTACAAGTACATCTTCAACCATTTGAAGATTTATTTTTAATTCTTCCATAGAGTTATGCCTCCGTTATCTCTAATTTTTTCTCACGGTCTATGCTAAACTTTCCTAATTTACAAGATCTATAATCACGAAGTAAAGTGTAAGCTGCTTGAAGAATATTCAATTTTTCTCCTTTTAAAAGCATTTTTGTTCTCAATGCTATTTTTTCAAGTATTTCTCCATCTACTTCACTGTAATCTTCATCTAAAAGTTTATATTTATTTTTAAGTGTTTTCCACATACCATAAGCTTTCATTTTACTTATCAGTCTACAAGCCACTTCTTCTACTGGAAGAATTTCATCTTTAATAGCTCCTGTTATAGCAAGATTATATCCTACCTCTTCATCATCAAATTTAGGCCATAAAACTCCAGGAGTATCCAAAAGCTCTAATCCATCTTTTATACGAACCCATTGCTTACCTTTAGTAAATCCAGGTTTATTACCTACACCAGCACTATTTTTTCCAACAATTCTATTAATTAAACGAGATTTTCCAACATTTGGAATTCCTGCTACTAAAAGTCTTGTAGTTACACTACGAAGCCCTTTAGCCAACATTTTTTTCTTCTTCTCTTGAGAAACTTTATCAATTACAGCAAACAATTGTTTAATATTCAAACCTGTTTCAGCACTTATATCAAGTATCTCATCAGCCATATTATTATTTAAAAAATAATCTTTCCAAAATTTTAACTCACTTTTTTCTACTAAATCAGATTTATTTATAAGTAAAATTCTTTTTTTATTTTTAGCAAACACCTTTATTTCCGGATTTCTACTCGAAAGTGGAATTCTTGCATCTACAATTTCAAGAACTATATCAACTAATTTCATATTATCTTGAATCATATCCTTGGTTTTTTTCATATGACCAGGATACCAGTTAATTTTTGTCATAGACATAATTACTCTTCCCCCTCTTCATCCTCTTCGATTTCTAAATCTTCTTCAATTTCTAAATCTTCTTCGAGTTTTGGATATTTATTCTTTTTTACCCTTTCCTCTTCATCTTTTCCCTTTATCAAAAGAACAATTTCTCCTTTTATCGGTTTAGATGCCAATTTTTCCATTAATTCAGTAGTTGTTCCTCTTAAAATCTCTTCATATATTTTAGTGATTTCACGAATTATTACAACTTCTCTAACTCCAACAAATTCTTCTATATCTTTTAAAGTTTTTTCAATTCTATTAGGGGATTCAAAAATTATGATCGTCCTATCTTCATCTTTAAAACTTTTTAACAAAGTTTGACGACCTTTTTTCTTAGGAAGAAAACCTTCAAAAGAAAATCTTCTCATACTTATTCCAGCCACAGAAGCTGCCGCTGTCATAGAACTTGCTCCAGGAATTGGTACAACTTTTATATTTTCTTTTAAAACTGCATCTACCAATTCCCAACCAGGATCAGAAATACAAGGAGTTCCTGCATCAGTAACTAATGCTACTGACTTTCCATCTTTTAAAAGATTTAATATGTTTTCTATTTGGTGATATTTACTGTGTTCATCATATCTGTAAACTATATTCTTTATCTCTAAATGAGATAAAAGTTTTTTAGTTACTCTTGTATCTTCTGCAAAAACATAGTTAGCTTCTTTTAAAATTCTTATGGCTCTTAAAGTTATATCCTCTAAGTTTCCGATTGGAGTTGCAACTATATATAACATATTTTCCTACCTTTTATATTTATTAATTTATCGTTTCAGAAGTTTGTTTTGTTTTCTTTAAAGCAACTTTAGGAATATATTTTATTCCTAATTTTTCAGAAACAAATTCAATAGCTTTTTCTAGCTGTGAATCGACTTTGTGCTCATAATTTTTAGCTGTTGCTTCGCCTTTTACTTCTTTTATAATTTCAGCACGATTTTCTTTACTTGCTTCTTCATTTATATTTGTTACATAACCATCAAAAAGCATATAATTTTCTTTTTCTTCAACTTTAATATCTGGTTCTATTCCAATTCCATGAATTGAAATATTATTAGGAGTATAATATTTAGCGATTGTTAGTTTTATACCATCGCCATCTGGAAGAGGTATCAGTGTTTGAACACTTCCTTTTCCAAAACTTTTTTCTCCAATCAAAGTTCCTCTTTTATAATCTTTAACTGCTCCTGCAACTATTTCAGAAGCTGAAGCACTTCCTCCATTTATTAAAATTACCAATGGATAGTCTCCGAAATATTTGCCTTCACGATCACTTACTTGTTCATCTGTTCCTTTTCCACGAGTACTTACAATTTTGCCTTCTTTTATAAACATAGAAGAAATTTTAACTGCTTGATCTAAAGCTCCTCCTGGATTATTTCTTAAATCTAAAACTAATCCTTCCATTCCTTCTTTTTGAAGTTTTGTAAGTTCACGTGCCATGTCAGGATAAACATTTTCACCAAATTGAGTAAGTCTTAAATACCCTATTTTTTTAGTCAGCATCTTACTTTTAACATATTTAAGAGTTATTACCTCACGAACTAATTCTATTTCTTTAGTTTCTTTCAACTTTTCTCTGTATATAGTTAACTTAACTTTAGTTCCTGCTGATCCCTTTAATTTTTTAGCACTTTCTTCTGAAGTTAAAGATAATGTTGATGCACCATCTATAGCTAAAATTTTATCTCTTGGCTTTATTCCAGCACGATAAGCAGGTGTATCTTCTATAGGTGATACGACTAAAAGTGCGTCTTCAGGTTTTTTCTGAATTATCATTCCTACTCCAGCATATTTACCTTTTATATCCTCTTTAAAATCCTCCATGTTATCTTTTGTAAAATAATTCGAATGAGGATCTCCTAAAGATTCTGTCATTCCTTTTAAAGCTCCATGAAGTAACATCTTTTTATCTACTGCTTTTTCACCCACATAATTTTCAGACAGAATATCCATAATGTCTGATATTTCTTTCAATTCTCTAATATTTGAAAGAAAACCTTTGTTCTGTGTTTCTTGGCTAAAACACCCAAATGTAAGAACTAACATTCCAATACTTATTATAACCCCTCTTTTTAAAGACTTTATCATAATTCGCCTCCTAAACTTTCCCCTTCTTTTGCTATTTCTTGTATATCATTTTCTGTGTAAATTTTTCCACTATTTGTCAAAGAAAAAAGTGAAATATATTCTACATTTCCTTTTCCACCCTTAATAGGTGAAAAATCCAATTTTTCAAGATATAAACCTTCTATTTTACTTTTTTCAATAATATCTTGTATTGCTTCCACATGTTTTTTAATATTTTTTACAATTCCACCCTTATTTATGTTATCTTTTCCAACTTCAAATTGAGGTTTTATAAGAGCCATAAGTTTAGTATCTTCACTAAAAAATTTAATCAAATGAGGTATCACTTTAGTAATTGAAATAAACGATACATCCATTACCATTATATCTATTTTTTTATTTTCTAGTTGTTCCGCTGTTAAATCTTTAATATGAGTATTTTCTAAAGATTTAACTCTTGAATCAATTCTCAACTTATAATCTAATTGATTAGTCCCCACATCCACTGCAAATACAAAATCTGCACCATTTTGTAATGCACAATCTGTAAAGCCTCCTGTTGAAGAACCTATGTCTAAAACAACTTTATTTTTAAAATCTAAATTAAAAACTTTTATACTTTTTTCAAGTTTATATCCACCACGACTTACATAAGGACAAATATCGCCCTTTATTCTTATATTTGGTTCAGGATCTAACTTTATAAAAGTTCCACTTTTGTCTATTTTATGCTCGTTAACTATTACACTTCCAGCCATAATAGCTCTTTTTGCCTTTTCCCTAGTGGTAAAAAATCCTTTCTCTACCAAAAGAATATCTAATCTTTCCTTCATGGTATCTCCCTCATTATTTTTAATATAACTGAAATATCTTTGAATCTTCTAAATATTCTAAAAGAGGATTTTCCATAATTAAATTTTTAAATCCCTTTTTATTTACTAATCTAATAAGTTTTTCTGTTTCTTTTAATCTAGTTTCAAAAAAACTATCTCCCAAAGGAACTTTTTTATGTTTTTTATAATAACTCACAAGATGTTTTGTGTTTTTTATTCCTAATTCTTGTTTCGTTCTTCTTAACCTGTCTTTTATTATTCCAGATGTGCAATCTAAGATTTTTTCTATCTCTTCTAAACTGATATTTTCAGAAAGAAGTTTCAAGATTTTATCTGCTCCCACCGGAGTTATTCTATGATGTTTGGCTGAATACTCATCTGCTTTATGAACTATATGAGCTTCTCTACTTCCAGGTTGTATTCTTCCCCACCTTCCATGGTGTGATATGACTATATGAATAATATTTTTCACAATATTTTTCTGAATCTTCAAACCTATTCTTTCTTCTATTTCAGTTAAAATTTTTTCTGTTTCTTTACCTATGTATTCTGGATTTTTTATCATCATCTGAGAGTGAGAAAGATTTTCTCCATCTTTTCTGATTATTCCTTTACTTAAATCATGTATTATAACTCCTACTATAACTCCAAAAAAATCTAATCTTTTAGAAGCAAGTTCTAAATTTTTAAAATCACGACTTATTTCATCTGTGCAAACTTTTAAAACATCATAAGTATGAATAGATACTTTCACTCCCAGATCATCAAAGAGCTCTAAATCTTTCACTGATTGATGATTTAAAAGTTCTTCTATAAACCTTATAGCGTTTCTTTTCATACATCTAAAATTCCTTTTATTCTATTCAACAAATTTTCTCCTCTTAGCCCTAGTTCTCTCATTAAAACATCTCTTTTTCCATGAGGGATATCATACTCTTCTATTCCTATTGAGTTTATTTGTTTTATTATTCCATTTTTATTGCAATAAGAAAGTATCTCAGCAAAAAACCCATTAACTTCATAACCTTCTTCTAAAACTATGATTTTTTCATAATCCTTAAAATTAGTTTTTATATAATTTTCATCTAAAGGTCTTATCGAAGCAGAACTTACAATAGTTGCATCTATTCCTTCTATTAAAAGTTCTTTTTCTATTTCCATAATTTCTTGAAACATACTTCCAGTGGCAATAAAAATAATTTTTTGTCCCTTTTTCACTTGATTCCAAACTCCTATTTTAAAACTATCCTTTAAAGAATAATCATAAGCAACTTCTCTAGGATAGCGAATCATTACGGATTTATCTTGTATGTCTTTAGTTGCATCTAATATCTCTTCCAACTCTATTCCTGTTGTAGGAGCAAAAATATAACTATTTGGAACAGTTAAAAATATAGGAATATCATAAAGTCCATTGTGGGTTCTCCCGTCTTCCCCAACTATTCCAGCTCTATCTATTAAAAATCTTACAGAAAGTTTTTGAAGAGCCACGTCATGAATAAGTTGGCTGAACCCTCTTTGAAGAAAAGTTGAATAAAGAGCTATATAAGGTTTTTTTCCTGAAATAGCAAGTCCTGCTGAATAAGTTATTCCGTGGCCCTCTGCAATTCCAACATCTTTAGTTCTTTCTGGAAACTTATCAAAAAATTCACCCATGCCTACACCTTTTATCATTGCTGCCGATATTGCATATATATCGTTATCTTCATTCCCCATCTCTAAAAGCTTTTTTCCAACTATATTAGAATAACTCATTTTTCCAATTGTTGTTTCTCCTGTTTCTAAATCAAATGGAGAAACTCCATGAAATTTTTCTTTATCTTTTTCTGCAAAAAGATAGCCTTTTCCTTTTTGTGTTTTCACATGAATAAAACAAGGTCCAATTTCTTTTTTTGCTTTAATTAAATATTCTATTAACTCTTCTAAATTATGTCCATCAATAGTTCCAAAAAATTTAAAACCTGCAAGTTCTGATATGCTTAAAGGAGAAAAAAATTGTCTTACTGAATTTTCAGCTCTTTCCAGGGTGCTTGTTATTTTCCCACCTATTTTTCCACGATTCACAACAGATCTTACTTCTTTTCTTAGCTCTTTATATGTATTACTACTCATAACTTTACTTAAAAAATTAGATAATGTACCTACATTTTTCCCAATAGACATTTCATTATCATTTAAAATAACTATTAAGTTTTTAGAATCCTCATTCATAGTATTTAAAGCTTCTAGTGAATGTCCATTACAAATTGAAGCATCTCCTATGACTACAACTACTTTAGTTTCAGGATTCGCCTTAGCTATCCCACAAGCAGCTGACAAGGCTGTTCCTGCATGTCCTGAAATAAAAGGATCATGTTCACTTTCTTTAGGGTCTGTAAATGGAGAAAGTCCGCCTTTCATTCTTATCGTTGAAAATTTTTCTTTTCTTCCAGTAAGTATTTTATGAACGTAAGTTTGGTGACCCACATCAAATAAAATTTTGTCTTTTGGAGATTCAAAAACTTCGTGTATTGCCAAAGTTAACTCTACTATTCCTAAATTAGGAGCAAGATGTCCTCCGTTTTTACTAACTACCTTTATTAGCTGTTCTCTTATTTCACTAGCTTGATTTTCTAGTTTTTTGAGTACTATTTTTTTTTTCTCATCCATTTTTTCCCCTATCCCAACAAATATGATTTCATCAAAAAAGCCACTGTAATTCCTAATATGCCACCCACTAAAACTTCTAATGGAGTATGACCTAGTAGTTCTTTTAATTTTTCTTCTTGAACTCCTGTTAGATATGGTGAATGATGAATTTTTTCTAAAAGTCTATTTATTATTCCAGCCTGTTTTCCTGCTGCTCTTCTAATACCAGCAGCATCATACATAACTATTCCAGTAAAAGTTGCTGCTATAGCAAATTCTACACTATTAAATCCATTTATTATCCCCACTGAAGTTGCAAGAGATGTAACTGTTGAAGAATGGGAACTAGGCATACCCCCAGTTCCCCATATTGTTGAAAAATCAAGTTT
The DNA here is from genome assembly GCA_051648485.1 of Fusobacteriaceae bacterium. Taxonomy (GTDB): domain Bacteria; phylum Fusobacteriota; class Fusobacteriia; order Fusobacteriales; family Fusobacteriaceae; genus JAGNZR01. The sequence goes on along the minus strand of JBOFFH010000087.1, from coordinate 9,040 downwards.
TTTCTTAGTTATAACCTCTGTCAATACTTTGTATCCCTGAGCTAAAGCCCAGGCCGTAAAAATTACATCTAACACTCTGTTATTAAATATCATCCCTGATTTCATCTATACACCCTGTTTTATTTAATTTTTTTCAATTCTAAAGATATAACTGGCTTATCTTTATTTTCTTTATACAGAGTTATTGTTCTTCCTATAACTCCTACAAGTTCACATCCTGAGTTTTCAGCAATTTTAAATGCCATTTCTTTTTTATCTTCTTCACAGTTTTGAAGAATTTTTATTTTCATAAGTTCTCTAGGTCCTATAGCTTCAACTATAGTTTGAATTAAATTCTCTGAATATCCCTCTTTTCCTACTCTTATTATTGCATCTAATGAATGAGCTTCCTTTTTTAAAAAAGCACGTTTTTTACTTGTTAACATTTTTTTCTCCTTTTACCTCTTATTTTTTAATTTATCTTAATCTATTATATTTCCATTATAACAGGAAGTATAACAGGATTCCGCTTAATTTTACTATAAAAATGTTTAGAGGCTATATCCCTAACTGAATTTTTAAGTACATTTAAATCTCCAACGTTGCTATTTTCATAAACTTTTAATCTTTGTTTGATATTTTCTATCGATTCAGCCATAAGTTGTTCTGACTCTTTACTGTAAATAAATCCACGAGTTGTAATTTCTGGTCCTGCCATAACTTTTCCTGTTTCCTTATTTAAAGTAAATACTATCACCACAACACCATCTTGTGAAAGTTGCTGACGGTCTTTTATTACAGAATTTCCTATATCTCCTATTCCTAATCCATCGACTAAAGTAACTCCTGAATTAACTCTTCCCGCTATTCTTACTTTAGATTTTGTAACCTCAACTTTACTTCCATTTAAGGCTATTATTATATTATTTTTATCTATTCCAGTTTCAATAGCTGAATCTCTATGAGCTTTTAACATTTTGTATTCTCCATGAATAGGCATAAAATGTTTTGGTTTTGTCAAATTGATCATTAATTTTTGCTCTTCTTTAGCAGCATGACCTGAAACGTGAATTCCAGCTATTTTACGAAAAACTATGTTCACTTCTTCTTTAGCTAAAAAATTAATATTAGTCGAAACTGCTTTTTCATTTCCTGGAATTGGAGTAGCTGAAATTATAACAGTATCTCCTGATTTCACTTTTATATGTTTATGCATCCCTTTTGCTATTCTTGATAATGCTGCAAGAGGTTCACCTTGAGTTCCTGTGCACAGTACCACAACTTTTCCATCTTTCATTTTATCTACTTCATTCATTGGAACTATTAAGTTTTCTGGAACTTTTAAATATCCTAATCCAGCCGCAATATCAAATACTCTTATCATGCTACGGCCATCTATTGCGATTTTTCTTCCATTTTTATGTGAAATATCCACAATTTGTTGAAGTCTATGAATATGAGAAGCAAAAGCTGCTATTATAATTCTTCCTTTAGCTTTCATAAACTCATTTTTTAAAGACTCACCTACAGATTTTTCTGAAGGAGTAAATCCTTCTACTTCTGAATTAGTTGAATCTGAAAGAAGTAAATCTATTCCTTGTTCACCTAGCTGAGATAATCTAGCAAAATCAACTCCTTGACCGTCTACTGGAGTTAAATCTATTTTAAAATCTCCTGTATTTAAAATCGTTCCTGCTGGAGTTGTTACCGCTATAGCAAAAGCATCCGCTATAGAGTGAGTTACTCTTATAAACTCTACAGTAAAATATTTTCCTGCTTTTATTTTACTACGTCCTTTAACTTCTTTTCCTTTAGGTATATCCTTACTTAAATTAATTCCTTCAAATTTAGATTTAACAAGAGCTAAAGTCAGTTTACCTCCATACATAGGAATACTTTTATCTATCTTTTGATAAAGATATGGAATTGAACCTATATGATCTTCATGCCCATGAGTTATAAAAAGACCTTTTATTTTATTTTTGTTATTTTCTAAATATGAGAAGTCAGGAATAACTAAATCTATTCCTGGAAGATTTTCATCTGGAAAAATAACACCACAATCTATTATTATAATTTCATCTCTATATTGGACAACAAGCATATTTTTTCCAACTTCATCTGTTCCACCCAATGGAATTACATACATTTTTTCTTCAGGTTTTAATTCTTCTTTTAAAGTAGGATTTAAATCATTCTCAAGCTCTTGTTCTTTTTTTAAAGCTGGTTTTTTCATTTTGTTTTTAGGTTTTTTAAAAGTTTTTTTCTCTTCTAAAACAACTTCTTCATCTGATTTTATTTCAGATTTTTTAACAGTTTTCAGATTTTCTAACTCTTCTCTTATATTTTTTAAGTTCATAGTTAGTTCTGAAGTTTCAATGTTTTCTTTTTCTTTCATTTCTGCTCCTTTTATTCAATTTCTTTATTTTTAATTTCTTTATCTCGATTTTTTATTTCTAAATATTTATCCACAAATTTTTTAGCAACTCCTCCACCAATTTTTCCACCACCACCTGCACCTTCTAAAAGAGCAACAAAAACTATTTCTGGATTTTTTATTGGGAAATATCCAGCTACCCAGGCGTGACTTATTTTAGATTGGCTATTTTGTGCAGAACCACTTTTAGCTCCTATTTCTAATCCTTGAGTTCTTAATATAGTTGTAGTTCCATTTCCATCTGATACTGTTCTTCTCAAAGCATCATCCATTAAATCAAAATATGAACTAGGAAGTTCTACTTCAGTCACTAATTTTCTTTCTATAGCTTTTTTTTCACCGTTTTCCCAAGTAGAATTTATTAAATGTGGTTGATAAATTTTTCCTCTGTTGGCTAAAAATGAGTATGCTTGTGCCATTTGTATCGGAGTAACTGTAACATATCCTTGTCCTATAGACATGTTTACACTATCGCCTTTATACCATCCAGTGTTGAAGGTTGCCTTCTTCCATTCTGGACTAGGTATAACTCCTTTTTTTTCTCCTGGAATATCTATCCCTGTTTTTTCATTTAAACCAAACATTAAAGCAAAATCTAATATAGGTTTATATCCAAACTGATCTGCAAAACGATAATAATATGGATTGACAGATTCTATTATCGATTTTTTCATATCCACATATCCATGTCCACCAACTTTCCATGCTTTCCAAGTCCAAGAACCAATAGAGTAATATCCTGGATCAAAATATTTTTGATTTGGATTTACGCCCTTTGAAAGATAAGCAAAAGCTGATATAGGCTTAAATATCGAACCTGGTGGATATTCACCAGCTATAGCTTTATTGCTCAGTGGTCTTCTAGTGTCTGTTCTTATTGCATCCCACTCTTCTTGACTTATTTGTGAACTAAAAGTATTTAATGAATAAGTGGGATAGCTCACTAGTGCCAGTACTTCACCATTTTTAGGATTCACTGCTATAAAACTTCCAGTTAATTTTTCTTCTTCCAGGAGTTTTTCCATATAGTTTTGTATTTCATAATCTATAGTCAAATAAACATCAATCCCTGGCTCTGGGAGTTGTTTATCTATCTTTCTTTGCAAACGGTTATAAGCATTTACTTCGATTTTTTCAAATCCTGATTTTCCTTTTAAAAGTTTATCATAATTTTTTTCAATTCCATCTTTTCCAATACTATCCCTGGCAGTATAACCTTCTTCTTTTAATGTTTCATACTCTTTAGAAGAAATCTTTTTTACATATCCTAAAATGTGGGAACCTAAAGAATCATAAATATATCTTCTTTTAGAGTAAATTTGAATGTCGATAAAATCTTCGGGTTTTATTTTTTCTATAATTTTATGTGCCAATTTTTCTTCTAAGTTCTCAAATAAAATATTTTCTCTAGTATATGGAGATATTTCTCCATTTTTTATACGCTTCTCTATTACTTTAGCAGAAAATCCAGTAAGTTGTGATATTCTTTTTAAATCATCTTCTGAGTATTTTCTTTCTTTCAAATAAATTAATCTATAACCTGAACCATTTGTAGCTAAAAGCACTCCATTTTTATCGTATATTTTTCCTCTATCTGGTTCTATTCTTTTTAGTTTTATTCTGTTTTCTTCAGACATATTTTTATACTTTTCATACCTAAATATCTGGAGATAAACCATTCTAAAGGCCAAAATTAAAAATATAATTACAACTGCTATTTTAAATATAGTCGTTTTAGAAGAATGATCACTTCCTAATTTCATAAACATTTTACTATTTTTAATCTTTTTCATTTATCGCCTCTTTTGTACTTTCAATCTTTTTATGTATGTATAGTTAAATATACAAAACCCTATAAAATTAAATATCAATCCCATTTTATTAGTGTATTTATGAAAAAATAAAAATAAAATAAAGGTTTGAATAATTGAAAAAACAATAATGTTTTCTTTTTTATAACTAAAGTGGTGAAGTATCAAATAAAATATTAAAAAATATACTATGAAAAAGAATACTAAATGTAAAAAATAACTATTTTGCAAAGAAAAAATAAAAATTATTCCTAGCAAACCTATTATTGATTTTTTCAATTCTCCATTTATTAAGTATGTCAAACAAGGTAAAGTTACAATAAGAGAAAAGAATTTACCTTGTAAAGTTGCTTCTATAAAAATTAAAAACAATGAAAATATACCAAACATTCTTTTCTCCTTATTTATTTTTATTGTGCTAATCTTATTCTTAATTTATCCTTATATTCATGTTTTTTTACTAAATTTTTTATATTTAATTTTTCCCCTATTTTATATGCAATAAAATAGTCCTCTTCACCATATTCAATTACATCTCTTTCATTTTTTTCATTTGTGCTGACAACTTTAAGTTTTTTATATCCTGAATCTTTTAAAGTTTTTAATGTTTTTTCATTATCTTCTGATTTTCCATAAATATCTATCTCAACTACAGGATCGTTTTCTTTTCCTAATACAATAATCAAATTTGCTAAAGTTGGTAGATTTGAAGAGGTTTGTACTTTTATATATTTTTCATCTAGCTGAGATACTATTTCTTCAACCTGTTCTTTAGAAAAATTATTTATTATAATAAAACTTTCTTCACTGTTTTTTTCATAGTTAGCAGCATTATATTTTATTCCTAATTTTTTCTTTAATTTTTCTCCAACAGTTCTTGCATACCCTGATTTTCCTTTAGCATTTAATACGTCTATTACAGCTTCAGAGTAAGAAACTGTTTCTTTCTTCACAGTACTATACATCTCTTTAAACATTGAATCTAAACTTGAATTTAAAATATATCTTTTATCATCTATTGTTGTTTCAGGAACATTTTTCATGTTTTCTACTTCTAATTCTAAATTTCCATATTTTACAACTCTATAAACATCTATTTTTTCAGGAAAAATTTTATTTAAAACTTCTAAAGCTTTATCATACTTTTTCAATTTTACTAAATCTTTAAAAGTTTCTTTTTTGTCTACCTGTATTTCGTAAGGTATTTTTATTGCCATTTTGTCTTCGTAGACAGCTATTATGTTTTCTTTTCCAAATATAAGATAACGACCGTGTTCTCCTATAGAGCTATTTTTATCATTTATATTTTTTACAAAAAAAACTACCAAAGCAACTATTATCGTAAATATACATGTAAATATTAAAAATAATCTATTTAATCTCTTCACCTCTTAACATCCCCTTTTGTAATTCTTTTATGCTTGTTTTGTAAATATTTCCAACCACTAAATTTTCATTATCTACTGATATTCTTAAATAATTTTCACTGTATCCTACAGCTTTTGATTCTTTTATTTCTTCAACCAAAATAGATAATTCTTTATTCATGTAAGATTCTCTAATTTGTTTCCCCATTTTTTCTTTTAATTTATCCAATTCTTCTGCTCTTTGCTTTTTATCTTTCACTTCTACTTTATTCGGCATTTTTTCAGCTAACGTATTTTCACGGTCTGAATATTGAAAAACATGTAAATCTTGAAATCCTATCTCTTCTATTAATTTATATGTATTTTTATGCATTTCAAGAGTTTCACCTGGAAAACCAACAATTACATCTGCACTGAATTCCATTTTAGGAATTTCACTTTTAATTTTCTTCATTTTTTCTTTAATAAGCTCTGAACCATATTTTCTACGCATTAAATTTAATACTGTATCATCTCCGGATTGAAGTGAAACATGAATATGAGGCATAACTTTCGAATTTTTAAACAATTCTATAAACTCATCATTCATTTTATCTGGATAAATAGAGCCAAAACGAATTCTTTCTATTTCATCAATTTTTACTAAAGTATTGACTAAATCTTCAAAAGTTTTAGGTTCCTTAAAATCTTCTCCATAAGCTCCTATGTTTATTCCTATTAAAATTATTTCTTTAAAACCTTCTTCTGTAAGTCTTTTAACCTCTTGGGTTATACTTTCTATTTTTCTTGAACGACTTCTTCCACGAGCAAAAGGAATTTTACAATAAGAACAAAATACATTGCATCCGTCTTGAATTTTTACGTAAGCTCTTGTCATTTCTCTAAGAGTTGCAAATTCATATTCTTCATACTCTACTTCTTGAAATATATTGCTATTCAAAACTTTATCTATTTTTTTATTTTCTAACTCTTTAATTAGCTTTACTATTCCTTGCTTATCTTTGTTTCCAACTACATAATCTATCTCTTCTATTTCCATCAACTCTTTAGAATTAGTTTGAGCATAGCATCCTGTTAAAATTACAAGACATTTAGGATTCGTTTTTTTTGCTCTTCTCATCATATTTCTAGTTTTTTTGTCTGCTATACTCGTTACAGTACAAGAATTTATTATGTATATGTCTGCATATTCTTCAAATTCCGTGTCCTGATAACCTAAATTTATCAATTGATTTCTTATGCTTTCTGTTTCATATTGATTAACTTTACAACCTAAAGTATAGAATGCTACTTTTTTATTGGAATTCATTTATTAATACTCCTCCTACAACTATAGAAGCTGTTTCAGCTCTCAAGATTCTTCTGCCCAAAGTTACTATTTTACATTTTTCATCTTTTAAATATTGTATCTCTTCTTCTGAAAATCCACCTTCAGGTCCCACTATATAAAGTATTTTTTGTGGCTCAATTCCAATATTTCTTAAAATGTTTTTCAAATTATTTTCTTTATCTTCTTCATATGGAACAATTACCAAATCATACTCTTTCAACTTTATATCTTTCAACTTTACAGGTTCAGGAATTTCAACAAATTTTACGCCTTGACACTGTTTTAATGCTTCTTTCGATATTAAGTCCCACTTATCTTTCTTTTCATTTATTTTTACAATACATCTTTTACTAAAAAAAGGGATAATTTTCATAACTCCTATTTCTGTAAGTTTTTGTATAGTTAAATTCATTTTATCATTTTTAAGCATACCTATAGCTGCATCTATTTGCACCGAGGATGAAAACTCATCCTCTCTTACCTCTATAATTTTTGCTATTATCTCTTTTTTTTCTATTTCTATTATTTCAAGTAGATACTCTTTTTCTCCATCTACTCCTCTTATTTTTTCTCCAATTTTAACTCTAAAAGCATTTTTCAAATGATTTATATCATTTTTTTCTTTTATTACTATGTTGCTATTATCTCTGTAATTTTCATTTTCTATTATAACACTAATCACTCTATTCTCCTATAATTTCCTTAGAATTTTTTACTAACTCTTCTAAAGTTTTACTTTGCATTATCTTACTCATAGCTATATCTAATTCACCCCATACGCAACTAGAATTGCACCCATATTCACTGCAGGTTATTTTCTTTTTTTCAGGTTCATTGCAATCCACAACCTTACTATCATCATCTAAAATTAGATACAAATCATAAAGTGTTATGTCTTTAGGCTCTTTTAGCAGTTTATAGCCACCACTAGGACCACGTTTTCCTTCTATTACTTTTTCATTTTTTAATTTGAATAAAATTTGCTCTAAGTATTGAACAGATATTCCTTCTGCTTCTGATATCTCTTTTATTCTAACTAATCTTCCTTGTTCTGTTTTTTTCACTATATATTTTAATGCTTTTACACCATATCTAACTCTTGTACTTATTTTCATACATTACTCCTTTTCAAAATGCTCTAAAGCTTTTTCTGTTACAACTCTTCCTCTAGGAGTTCTTTTTATGTATCCAGTTTTAACTAGGTAAGGTTCATATACCTCTTCTAAAGTTCTTTTATCTTCTCCTAAAAGCAGAGAAAGTGTCTCTATTCCTACTGGTCCACCACCATAATTTTTTATTATACTCGTTATAATCTCACGATCTAGTTGATCTAGTCCCATTTTATCTATCCCTAAAACCTTCATTCCTTTTAAAGTAAGATCTTTTTCTATTTTTCCATCTCCTTTTATATCACAATAGTCTCTTATTCTTTTTAAAAATCTATTGGCTATTCTGGGAGTTCCTCTACTACGAAGTGCTATTTCTTTTGAGCTTTCTTTGTCTATTGTTGTTCCTAAAACTTTTGCTGCTCTTTCAACTATTTCTATAATCTCTTTTTCTGTGTAGTAATCCATTTTATGAGTTACTCCAAAACGATCCCTAAGAGGAGAACTTAAAAGTCCAGCTTTTGTCGTAGCCCCTATCAAAGTAAACTGTGGAAGCTCTATTCTTATCGAACGTGCTGAAGGGCCTTTTCCTATAATTATATCCAATTCTCCATCTTCCATTGCAGGATAAAGTATTTCTTCTACACTCGTATTTAGTCTGTGAATTTCATCTATGAAAAGTACGTCATTTTCCTCGAGAGAAGTTAATATTGCAGCCAAATCCCCAGCCTTATCTATTATTGGCCCAGATGTTATTTTTAAATTTGATCCCATTTCTGCAGCAATCACTCCCGCTAAAGTCGTTTTTCCTAATCCAGGAGGACCATAAAGTAAAATATGATCTATCGAAGATTTTCTTTTTTTAGCTGCTTCTATGTATATATTCATTTTTTCTTTTAAAGTTTCTTGTCCTATATAGTCAGCCATAGTTTTAGGACGTAGATTTTTTTGCATCTCTCCTTCGCCATATAATTCTGCTGAATTTAAAACTCTCTCTTCCATTTTCCTCC
>JBOFFH010000086.1:0-6477 GCA_051648485.1 Fusobacteriaceae bacterium | reverse complement strand
GTTCATTAGCTTTTAAACTAGAATTTCTTTCTATAAAAGTTAACTCTCTATATCTGTCTCCTTTAACTTTATCATAAGATATATCTATTTTTCTTTTTTTATCATTTAAAACAAAACCAAAGCTTTCATCTTTTGATTTCAGTTGCGATGTAGAATTTCCAGGGTTAACAACATCTAAATAGTTATAATAACCACCTATTTTGTAGTTTTCATTGTCTTTGTAAAGTGCCACATCACTGTACAGTTCATAGTCTCCTGAAGAACCATCATCTATTGAGTCAAAAGCCATTATGTCATAAGCAGTTTTGTCACTCACTCTTTTTATTCTTGTATCTAAAGAGATATCTTTTTTATCTCCCATTCCAGTTAAAGCAGCGTCTAAAGAGTAGAAATTCATGGCGTCTCCACCTGACAATGGTTTTATTCCTAGGCCTTCCCAAGCATTAGTATAATTAAACTCTTTTAAAGTGTCATCGAAACCTGGTATCATATTAAAAGTTGAATTCAATATATCTAAATCAAACTCTCCATACTCTCCTGAATAAGTGTGCAAAAGATTCATATGACGTCTGCTATCAACTATATGTTTTTTATCTTTTTTATCTACTAACCAATCAGTGATATTCAGTTTAGATTCTCCATATTTTTCTGTAGTGTACCAGTTTTCCCAATTTCCAACTAACAATCCCATACTGTCACCAAATTTTGGAGCAAAACCTCCTACAAATTTATCCCCACTATTTCCATATAAAACTCCTGTAGAAACATGGAATCCATATTCATCCATCGTTCCATAAGCTGGAAAAAGTGGTACTTTAGATTTATTTCTTATATTTGCTCTATACCATGGAAAATCAAAAGGTAAATACCCTTTTTTCCCCTTATAAAAATCTACACCTTTTAAAGTTATTTGTTTATCCGGTTCTATGTACACGTCTTTAGCCAACAAATAATATCCTGCATTTTCAGGATTTTCACTTTTATTTACCTCAGGATCTGTAGTTATCCATGCATTTTTCATTTCGAGATTTCCATTTTTATATTCTGTTGTGTTGGCACCAAAAAATACTTTATTATTTGGATATTCAGCTCCTGTTATAGCTCCAACTTCCAAATATCCATAACTTTTTTCAAATTCTCCATTTTTTCCATCTAATCCTACATTTCCACCTAAAGAATTTATGTAAATTCTTCCGTTAGGATTAAATATTTTTCCTGTAAATTTATCTTCTAAATACAACAAATTATTTTTTTCATCTCTTCTTCCTTTTAAAATATTTAGCTCCATATTTCCATAGTTTACTTTTAAACCCTCTGTAGAAACTAAAGTATCGTTATTTAAATCTATCTCTACTTCATTTTCTGCTTGAATTTGGAAAGCTAAAATTAAAAAAGCTGTTAAAAGAAAAAGTTTTTGCTTTATTTTCAAAATAATTCCCCCCTTTAAATTTATAGTAAAAAGGGTGCCCCTTAGGTCACCCTCATACTCTTAATATGTTGATAATTTTTCTTTTAATTCTTCTTTAGCTTTAAAGCCAACCATCTCATCAACTTTTTCTCCATTCTTGAAAATAATTATTGTTGGAATACTACGAATTTTGAATTCCCCTGCAAGTTCGTTGTTGCTATCCACATCAACTTTACAAATTTTTACTGTTGTTTCTTCTGCCAATTCCTCCAATATAGGAGCCAACATTTTACAAGGACCACACCATGATGCCCAAAAATCTAAAAGTACGACTCCTGGGTTGTCTAAAACTTCTGATTTGAAATTCTCTGCAGTAATATTAATTATTTTATTCATAATTTTTCTCCTTTTTATTTTTTTCTCTTTCAGCTTGAGTTTTACTGATATAGAAAGGCTCTAATGATATCAAATTGTCTGATTCTTTTTTCAGAGCTAATTCTGCCAAAATAGAAGCTCTTGGTAGACATAGACTTTTATTGTAAAAAACAGCATTTTCCTTTATTTTCTCTAATATCTTTTCTCTATAAACAATGCTTCCGTCTCCTAAAAAAAGATTTTTTCCGTCACTATACTTTTCTAGAACTTCTTCTAAATCTCCAGCCAAGTATTCTGAAACTTTTTTAATTTCACCTTTTTCTTGTCTGTACACACAGTAATAAACTCTTTCTTTTCTGGCGTCTATCAAAGATATTATGTTGCATTTTTCATCCAATAAAGTTCCACTTAAATTTGCTATTACATCTAATTCGTTCACTCCTACTATTGGAGCTTTCAAAGAATAAGCCAATCCTTTTGCCAATCCTACACCTATTCTAATTCCTGTAAAAGAACCTGGTCCAGTACTCACAGCCACTTTATTTACATCTTTTATATTTATGCCTGTTATTTTAAATAAACTATCCACAGAACCCATTATTGTTTCTGAGTGATTAATAGTAGAATTTATAAAAATTTCCCCTAAAACTCCTTTTTCCTCTGAATATAGGGCTACTGTTCCCACTTTTGTGGAAGTATCAATGGCTAAAACCAACATACTTTAGTACCTCCTTTTCCATTTCTGTATTGTGCTTTACAGATATCTCTATCTTTCTTTTTTCTTCATCTAAGTGATAAAATTTTATCTCTATATACTCTTTAGGAAGTTCTGTTTCTATAATATCAGCCCATTCAATAATGGCAACTCCACCACTGTTTAAGCAGTCCTCGTAACCTATCTCATATATCTCTTCAGCTTCTGTCAATCTATATACATCAAAATGATAAAGAGGCATCTTTCCACTTTTATATTCTAAATAATAATTGAAAGTTGGACTTTTAAGATTTTCTTGAACTCCAAACTCCTTGGCAAAAGTTTTTACAAAACTTGTTTTTCCAGTTCCTAAATCGCCTATAAGAGCTATAACTGTGTTTTCTTTTACATAATTTGCTAATTTTTTAGCTATTTCATTTATTTCATCAAAAGAAACTATTTTTTTCATAGTTTTTTCTCCTATTTTATTTACAATTTATTTTATTCACTATATTTGTAGTAGATTTACCCTCTACAAAATTCAAAATTCTTACTTCTCCTCCATGTTTTTCTACAACAACGGTTTCTGGAAGATCCTCTTTTTTATAATCTCCACCCTTTACATGAATACTTGGCTTTAATTCATCTATTATTTCCATAGGTGTATCTTCTGTGAATATAATTGTAAAATCAACTGCTTTTAACCCAGAAAGCATTTCAGCTCTATCCAATTCACTATTTATTGGACGAGTAGGACCTTTTAGTCTTTTTACTGATTCATCTGAATTTACTCCTACAATTAAAATATCCCCTTGACGTTTGGCCTCGTTCATATAAGCTAGGTGTCCAACATGAAGAATATCAAAACATCCATTGGTAAAAACAATTTTTTTCCCTAATTTTTTCTGTTCTTCAATAATTTTTACCCCTAACTCTCTACTTATCAACATATATATCTCCTTATTCTATTCAAATATAGCATATTATTTCTCTTTGCTTATTATACCCCATATTTAAGAAAAATAAAATAAAAAAAAGATTTCTAAATTGTAAAATTTAGAAATCCTCGTTTATTTATTTTGTTCCAAATATTCTATCTCCACAATCTCCAAGTCCTGGATAAATATACCCATTAGCATCTAATCCTTGATCGATTTTAGCTATGTATATGTCCACATCTGGATGTTTTTGAAGAAGCTTTGCTATTCCTTCAGGAGCTGCAACAAGACACATGAAAACTATATCTTTAACTCCATTTTCTTTTAAGTAGTCTATTGCATAAACAGCAGAACCACCAGTTGCAAGCATTGGATCAACTAATATAACTTTTCTTTCAGCAACATCTACAGGAAGTTTGCAATAGTAATATACAGGCTCTAAAGTCTCTTCATTTCTATAAACTCCTATATGTCCTATTTTTGAAGTTGGAACTAATGAAACTATTCCTTCTACCATTCCTAGTCCTGCTCTTAAAATAGGAACTACAGCCATGGCTTTGTCTTGTAAAGCATATCCTCTTGTTTCCATTAGCGGAGTTTCTACCATTATCTCATCTAATTTTAAGTTTTTTGTAACCTCATAAGTCATAAGTTTAGAGATTTCCTCTAAATTTTCTCTGAATGTTTTTGTGTCAGTATTCTTATCTCTTAATATTGTTAATTTGTGACTAATAAGTGGGTGGTTTACTTCGATAACTGCCATTTGTTCCTCCTAAGTTATTTTTTTTTAAAAAAAAGAGGCCTAAGCCTCTTTGATTAGTTACCCATGTTGAATTTTTTGTTGAACTTATCAACTCTACCAGCAGCATCGATAAATCTAGCTTTACCAGTGTAGAATGGATGGCAATTAGCACATACAGCTAATTTAAGTTCAGGATTCTTAACAGCCATAGTTGATCTAGTTTCAAATTTGTTACCACATGTACAATCAACAGCTAATATTTCGTACTTTGGATGTATTCCTTTTTTCATAAATTTCACCTTCCTCGAATCTTCTTTTTCAATATTACAAGGAATTTTACCACATATTCTTTTTTTTTGCAAGAAATTTATTTCACTTTTTTCTAAGGTTTTTTTGTGATACAATATGGTAAAAAAATAAAAAAAGGAGTTTTATGAGCAAAGATAAAAAAAAATACTATGGGTACTTTTTAATCGATAGTAACCTCAAAGGCACAACCGATTCTTGGGACAATTGTAAAAATTTAACTGCCGGAAAATTGAGTCGTTACAAGTCATTCGGTAGTTTAAAAGAAGCCCAAGATTGGTTAGATTCTGGGGCCAAATACACTCCTAATCCTGAACTAGCAGAAAAAAAATTAGAAAAGAAAAAGAAAAATTTAGCTCTCAAAAGTTCTTTGGAAGAGGCTATCTATTTTGATGCTGGAACAGGAAGAAAAATAGGAGTTGAAGTCAGAGTTACTGATCTTGCTGGAGATTCATATTTAGATATATATTTTCCTGAAAAAGTTAACGAGTTTGGAAATATTAATCTTGGAAAAGAGTGTACTAATAATTATGGTGAACTTGTAGGGCTTTTTTGTGCTATGAAAATTGCTATGAAAATGAATATCAAAAAAATCTTTGGTGATAGCAATTTAGTTTTATTTTATTGGTCTCAAGGAAGAGCTAATCGTGAAGGATTAAATCCTGATACAGTCAAACTTATCGATACAGTTTCTAAAATTAGAAAAGATTTTGAAAAAATTGGTGGAGTTGTTTCTTTTGTCTCGGGGGATATAAATCCTGCTGATTTAGGTTTTCACAAGTAAAAAAGAGGCCCTCGCCTCTTTTTTAAAGTTCTATGACCAATACTCCGTTTATAGTTTCTATCTTCTTTAAATCTTCACCAGAAAGTTTGACTACATATGTTACTCTTTCTGAGTAATTGCATTCATCTATCTCTACATTTAAATTTTTCAAAACTAGCTCAATTTCGTTATTTTTTTCATAATCAAAATCTAACATATATTTTTTTTTAGAAATATACTCTTTTAGTCCTGCTTCTGCTATAACAAGTTTAGCTGTTTTAGCATAATTTCTCACAAGTCCCCCTGCTCCTAGTTTTATTCCACCAAAATATCTTGTGGCCACTATTACAAGGTTTTCTGCTTCCATATATCCTAAAACTTCTCCCATCGGCTTTCCAGCTGTTCCACTAGGTTCCCCATCATCATCAGCTTTAAAGTACTCTTGTCCATTTTCCAAAACCTTATATACACTGCAGTTATGAGTGGCATTTGGATGTTTTTTCTTGATACTAATGATAAACTCTTCTGCTTCTTTTTTACTTTGAATAGGTTTTCCATATCCAATAAATTTAGATTTTTTTTCTTCAAACTCTATAACTATATCTTTTTTTAATGTTTTCATACATACTCCTTAAATAATTGACTCTATGAATTTTATGAGAATATTATAACACAGATTATTTAAAGGAATAAGAGGAAATATCAACGACAAAAAACTTAAAATTATATACAAAGTTCCCAAAGGAGTTAAAATCATACTATAAAATATTGATTTGAAACTGTAATCTTTAAAGTATATCAACAGTATTGGAGAAAGAAAAAGCTGAAGAAAAAAAGTGAAAAGTATGTAGTTCAGCAATTTTAACCAGTATTTTCCTAATTTATCTTTGAAATAATTTTGAATTTTAAAAAGATAAGGAGTTATAAGAATAATCCCTAACACAGCTCCATAAGAAAGAATAAAAGAAACTTCTTTAAAGCTGTTGGGAAAAATAGCCAAATTAATTACAAGAGCTATTGAGAAAGATTTTTTCATACTACTATTTTCAGAAAATATATTTCCCAAAAGAAAAATTGTCCCCATTATATAAGCACGGGTTACAGAAGGTGATATATTTATACTTAAATAATATAGATTTAAAACGATGAGTATCAATATGTTTCTTTGAATTTTGAAAATTTTTAACTTTAAAAAAATCCAATTAAAAATCACTATCAAAATTCCTATATGCAATCCTGAAATTGCAAGTA
>JBOFFH010000085.1:0-27281 GCA_051648485.1 Fusobacteriaceae bacterium | reverse complement strand
TTTTTTGTATATTTAAGAGATTTTATGAAAATGTTGAATTTTTCCTATTGGGAGTTTTTATTTTCACTTTCTTGTATTTTTTCTTTAATTATGTATCACTTGTTAAAAAAATACAGTGTGAGTCCGATATTTAGTTTTTTGATTTATATTTCAACTTATTATTATTGGCATAATTTTACAATAATTAGAAATTATATTGCAATACTTATATTTTGGATAAGTTTAGAATATATTCTTGAAAAGAAACCAATAAAGTATTTTTTGTTGATTACTATTGCTTTTATGTTTCACAAAACAAGTATAATTTTATATCCTATGTATTATCTTTTAAATTTAAAATTAAATACAAAAAAAATAATGATGTTTTATGGAGTAGGATTGTTGCTGAACCCTTTATCATCTTTAGCATTTAAAATTCAAATAGATTTTTTAGGACTGAGCGAAAGATTAACTCGTTATTCTCAAATTGTTGAAAAAGGTAATTTTTTTGAATTTTCAGAAATGGGAATATATACTTTAGTCTTGATATTATTAGCTAAAGATCTGAATAAAGAGGAAAATATATTTTTTAATATAAGTGTATTCTCTTTTTTGTTTTTTTTAATTTTTTATCGTTTTGCAATCATACTCAGATTTTTAGAGTTTTTCAGAATAGGTATAATAGTTTTACTTCCTTATGTTTTTAATAAAATAGAAGAAAAAATAGAAAATAAAAATTTAAAATATTGTTTCTTGGCAGTGTTTTTAACCTATTTTAGTTGGAGATATTATTACGTTGTCACTGGCTATTTAATATATAATTATAAAACTTGGATACCTTATCTATAAAAGAGGAGAAAAAATGATTACAGTACTAACCCCTACATACAATAGAGAAAAATATCTTCCAAGATTATATAATTCTTTAATAAATCAAAGCTCTAAAAATTTAGAGTGGGTAGTAATAGATGATGGCTCTACAGATTTTACTGAAGAGTTATTAAATAAGTATATTTTAGAAAATAAGATATCTATTCTGTATAAAAAACAGAAAAATTCAGGAAAAATGAAGGCTGTAAATATGGGAGTGAAAATTGCTAATGGCGAATATATTTTTATCGTGGATAGCGATGATTTTATAACTGAAGATGCTATAGAGTTAATAGAAACTTATGATAAAAAATTACCAAAAAATTTTGCAGGAATGGTTTTCAGAAAATTCAATATTTCTGGTAAAGATTTTGGAGAATTTCCAGAAGAGATTTTAGATAGTAATCCGATTGAAGCTTTTTATAAGAAAAAAATATTGGGGGATAAAGCTGAGATTTTCAGGAAAAAAATATTGGAAGAAAATCCATTTCCAGAAATAAAAAATGAAAAATTTATACCTGAGGGACTTGTTTGGAATAAAATAGGAAGTGATCATCTTTTGAGATATGTGAATAAAATAATTTATAAATTTGAATATATAGAAGATGGTTATACAAGTAATTTTAATAAGATTTTTAAAAAAAATCCAGAGGGTTTTAAGTTGTACTATAAAGAGATGATTTTTTATAATATTCCTTTGATGAATAAAATTAAATTTTTTATAAGGTATCTTCAAGCTATATATTATTCTAGATTTGGGGGTGGAGAATGAAAATATTACATATCATAACTTCTATGGAATTAGGTGGAGCAGAAAAATTACTGAGTGAATTGGTGTTGATACAAAAACAGCTAGGACATGAGGTAAAGGTTTTTCAACTTTATAACAAAGAGGATATGTTTAAAATAGATTCTAAAACTTCTAAATATAATTCAAAAAAAAACATTTTAAATGTTTTTGAAATTTTAAAAGAAATAAAGTTAGAAAATTATGAAATTGTTCACACTCATTTGTTGCATGCTCAATTTTTCACAGCTATAGCTTCTTTTTTTGATTTTGTAAAAAGAAAATATATAACAACAGAGCACAGCACATCTAATAAAAGAAGAATGAGCAATATATTCAAATACTTAGATAAATTCATTTTTTCTAGATACTCTGAAATAATTTGTATTTCAGAAGGAGTAAAAGAAAGTTTAGTAGCATGGTTAGAAATTAAGAACAAAAATAAGTTCAGTGTAGTACCAAATGGTGTGGATATAGATAAATTTAAAAATGCAAATCATTTAAAAAAAGAAGGTTTTTTTAAAAAAGAAAATGATAATATTTTACTAGTTATGATTGCTAGATTAGATAGAGCAAAAGATCATGAAACATTAATAGAAGCTTTACAACTGCTTCCAAAAAAATATAAACTTATTTTAGCTGGAGATGGAGAAAAAAAAGAAGAGTTAAAAATTTTAGTGCAAAATAAAAAATTAGAAAATAGAGTTATTTTTTTAGGAGCTTGGGACAAAATTCCTGAACTTTTAAAAACTTGTGATATAGTTGTTCAATCTTCAAATTTTGAAGGCTTTGGAATAGTTGCGGTAGAAGCTATGGCGGCAGGAGTTCCAGTTATTGCAAGTGATGTTCCTGGATTAAGAGAAGTTGTTCAAAATGGAGGTGTTCTCTTTAAAAAAGGAGATTCAAAAGAGTTGGCCAAAAAAATAATTGAATTGGAGGATTATGAAGTTAAACAAGAAATAGTTATAAGACAAAATTTAAAGGTTCAAAACTATTCTTTGAAAAAAACTGCAAAAGAATATTTAAAAATTTACACTGGGGATAAAAAATGTTGATTTATATATTTTTTGGAATTGTGCTCATTTTATTTTCTGTTTTAGAAGTTTGCACAGAAATAAAATATAAGAAAATTTTTTATTTTATTTTAGCTATTGCTATCTATTTTTTTATTATGACAAGAGGCTATGTAGGCTGGGATTGGGTAAATTATGAACCAGATTATTATTTAGAAAAAAGTAAATTTGAAATAGGATATGCTTTTTTTTCTAAAATGGTAAAGTTTTTTAAATTTGATTTTGAAATATTCACAATTATAAATAGCTTGGTAAATTTGATTTTAGTGATGTATATTTTTCCAAAATATACTAGGTATCCTATTTTTTCTTTATTTCTATATTTTACAGTTCATGGATTAGCTTTAGAAGTTGATATATTGAGAAATTCTAAAAGCATATTTTTATTTTTATTATCTTTAAAGTATTTAAAAGATAGAAAAATCTATATATATTTTTTATTAAATTGTATAGGGGCCACATTTCATATAACATCGTTAATATATTTACCTTTATATTTCGTTTTAGATAAAAAAATAAAAAAAAGATATATTTTAAGTTTAGTTATTTTAGGGATGGTGTATTATTTTTCTAATTGGAATATTTGGTTAGATTTATCTAAGCGTATTCCAGTAAATCAAGTTCAAGGATACTTAAAAGTTATTTCTGAAGTGCAAACAAGAAAGATTAATATATTTTTTTTAGAACGAGTGCTTTTAATGTTTTTAATATTTTTAGGAGATATTTATTTGGATACAAAACAAGAAAAATATTATAATGTTTTTAAAAATAGTATTTTTATTGGAATTATTATTTTTCTGTTTTTTTCAGAGTTGTCAATAGTATCTCTTAGAATAATGCTATTGTTCAGTTATGCTTATTGGTTTTTTATTCCTTTAATAATACAAATGACAAAAGAAAAACTAAAGATAATAATTTTTGTTTTGGGAATAATGATAGGGATTTTTAGAGGATATAATTTTTTGAGTTTTCCTACTAATAAAATAATGTATTCATATGAAAATATTTTGTGGAAGAAAAGTAATTTTCAAGATAGAAAAGAGGTTTTAAAATCTCTTTTAAAATATAGGGAAAATGTCGGAGAGAAAGAACTTTTATTACAGTACTAGGAGTAAATTATGAAAATAATGTTTGTAGCCAATAAACTTTGGGATGTGTATATATTTAGAAAAGGAGTTATTCTTGCTTTTGTAAAATTAGGATATGAAGTAATAATAGTGGCACCAGATGATAAAAGAATAGATTTAGTAAAGGAACTGGGTGTAAAAAAAGTTATAGATATTTCAGTAGACAAAAGAGGAATAAATCCAATAAAAGATATTGAACTTTTTATGACTTTAAAAAAAATATATTCTGAAGAAAAGCCAAACTTAATATTTCATTACACTATAAAACTTAATATATATGGGAGTTTAGCAGCAAAAAGTGTCAATATAAAATCGATAGCTGTTCTTACAGGTTTAGGCTATTCTTTTATAAAAGGAGGAATGATTTCTAAAATAGCAAAAATTCTTTATAGAATTTCATTGAACTTTTCAGAAGAAGTTTTCGTCTTGAATGAAGATGATAGAAAAATATTAATAGATAATAAAATAGTGAAAAAAGAAAAAATTTATGTTATTCCAGGGGAAGGTATAGATACAAAACAGTTTAAACCTAAGCTATCTAAAAGAGTAGATGGGAAAATAGTTTTTTTAATGATTGCAAGAGCGTTTTATGATAAAGGATTCAGTGAATATGCTCAAACTGCTGAAATCATAAAAGAAAAATATCCTAACACAGTTTTTAAATTTTTAGGAGCTTTGGATGAAAATAGTTCTTCTGGAATAAATAAAGAAAGTATGAACACCTTAGTGGAAAAGGGAATTTTAGAATATTTGGGAGTAACTAATGATGTAAGTGAAGTGATAAAAGATGCTGATTGCATAGTTTTACCCTCTTACCGTGAAGGAATATCCATGGTTTTACTTGAAGGAGCAGCTATGGAGAAAATAATAGTGGCAACTGATGTAACAGGTTGTAAGGAAATTGTAATAGAGGGAGAAACTGGATTTTTAGTAGAACCTAAATCAGTTCAAAGTTTAGTCGGCGGAATAGAGAAATTTCTAAAGTTATCCCAAGAGAAAAGAATAAAATTTGAAAAAAAAGCCAGAGAAAAAGTGATAAATGAATTCGATGAAACGAAAGTTGTTGAAATTTATAAAGAAAAGGTGAAAAACTATGGAGCTTAGCATTATAGTCCCTATTTATAATGTAGAAATATATTTAAGAGAGTGTTTAGAGTCGCTTTACAAAATTAAAGGAATAAAAAAAGAAATAATTTTAGTCAATGATGGTTCTAAAGATAATTCTTATAAAATTATTGAAGAGTATAAAGAAAAGTATCCGGATATAACAAAAGTAATAAATAAAACGAATGGTGGTTTGTCCAGTGCAAGAAATTCTGGATTGAAAGAAGCATCAGGAGAATATATTTCTTTTATTGACAGTGATGACTTTGTAGATCATCTTATGTTTGAGGATTTTTTTAAATTAGCGATTAAAGATAAAGTGGAAGTTGCAGTGGGGAATTTAAAGTATTATATAAATAATACCGCATCAAAACAACTTTTTCGTTCTGAAAAACTTAAAAAACTAGGAATTGTAACTGGAAATGTTTTTTTAGAGACAATGCTTGAAAAGCCCAAATGCTATAGAGAAGAGGTTGTGGACGATTTGTATAAAAGAGATTTTTTAATAGAAAATGATCTTTTTTTTAAAGAAGGGCTTATTCACGAGGATACACTTTTTAGTACTTTGCTATATTTGAGATGTAAAAAAATAAAGTATTATGATTATCCATTTTATCTTTATAGACAAAGAGATGGAGGAATAATGTCCCAAACGAATGACAAAAGTTTAAAATCTTTGGAAGAAATATGTAACATATTAAAAGTAGAATATTTCAAATTAGAATCCGAAAGATTAAGAAAACCTTTGAGTAAATTAATTATTAGTTTTTACAAAGCAGTTCTTTATAAGGAATATGATAAAGGTGGAGATTACAAAACTAAATTTAAAAATTATAGAAAACTTTATTTGGAGTTGAAGGGTTATAAAAATAAAGTTTACAACGAAGATCTTTTATTTGTTTCTTTTTTTATTTCCCGAACAATAAGAAAAATTTTAAATAAAGAGATAAGTAACAAACAAAAAATTCCAAAAATAAAATAAAACAAAATACAAGATGTGTTATGTTAATTTAGGGTATAAAATTCATAAGATTAAAGTTTTAACTTTAATCTTAAAAAGGTTAAAAAATAATCTAGAACTTTCTTGACAATATAATGAGTTTAAGATAAACTAAAAGTATTATAGTTATAAAAAGGTTTGAGAATATCTTATTTTTAAACTTAAGCTATAAGTTCTATTATCGCAATGATAAATAATTATGTTTTAAAAAAATTAACGTATAACAAAAATACTAATAGAGGTGAAACAAATGAAAAAAACAAAAATAGTTTGTACAATTGGTCCAAAAACTGAAAGTAAAGAGATGTTAGAAAAGTTATTAGATGCTGGAATGAATGTAATGAGATTAAACTTCTCTCATGGAGATTTCGAAGAGCATGGAGGAAGAATAAGAAATTTAAGAGCTATTATGGCTGAGACAGGAAAGAGAGCAGCAATACTTTTAGATACTAAAGGTCCAGAAATAAGAACAATAAAATTAGAGGGTGGAAATGATGCTCCTTTAGTTGCTGGACAAAAGTTCACTTTAACTACTGATCAAACAGTAATAGGAAACAATACAATAGTTGCTGTTACTTATGAAGGATTAACAAATGATCTTAAAGCAGGAAACATCGTTCTTTTAGATGATGGATTAATAGAAATGGAAGTTGTAGAAGTTGTAGGAAACGAAGTAAGATGTATCGTTAAAAACAATGGAGATTTAGGAGAAAATAAAGGGGTTAATTTACCAAACGTATCAATTAGCTTACCTGCACTTTCTGAAAAAGATTTAGCAGACCTTAAATTTGGTTGTGAGCAAAATGTTGATTTCGTAGCAGCTTCATTCATCAGAAAAGCTGATGATGTAAGAGCAGTTAGAGCAACACTAGATGCTAACGGAGGACAAGCTATACAAATTATCTCTAAAATAGAAAACCAAGAAGGATTAGATAACTTTGATGAAATATTAGAGCTTTCTGATGGAATAATGGTAGCAAGAGGAGATTTAGGAGTAGAAATAGCAGTAGAAGAAGTTCCATTTGCTCAAAAAATGATGATTGAAAGATGTAATGAAGAAGGAAAGTTAGTAATAACTGCAACTCAAATGTTAGATTCAATGATCAAGAACCCAAGACCTACAAGAGCAGAGTCAACAGACGTTGCTAATGCTATAATAGATGGAACAGATGCAATAATGCTTTCTGGAGAAACAGCTAAAGGAAAATATCCAATTGAAGCAGTAACAGTTATGACAAGAATAGCTGAAAAAACTGATCCAATGATACCTTGTTATGATGCATTCGGAACTGGTTCAGAATCAGCTGTAACAGAAGCAGTAGCAAAAGGAACTGTAGATGTAGCTGAAGCTATGGGTGTTAAAGTTATAGTTGTTGGAACTGAGTCAGGAAGATCAGCTAAAGCAATAAGAAAATATTTCCCATCAGCATTTATATTAGCAGTTACAAATAATGAAAAAACAGCTAACCAATTATTACTAACAAGAGGAGTAACTCCTATATTAGTAACAAAAGAGTTATCTGCTGAAGAGTTCTTTGCATTCGCTGAGAGCAAAGCTGTAGAATTATTCAACATAGAATCAGGAGAATTATTAGTAGCTTCTTGTGGTGAAAGAATATTCGAAGCTGGAACAGCTAACACATTAAAAGTTATCTCTGTTAAATAATTTAATAAGAGGTTTCATATAAAAAAAAATAAAAATTAACAATAAAATTTAGGAGGAAGAAATGACTAGAATATCAGAAGTAAGAGCTAGAGAAATTCTTGATTCAAGAGGAAACCCTACTGTAGAAGTAGATGTAACATTAGAGTGTGGAGCAAAAGGAAGAGCAGCAGTTCCTTCTGGAGCATCTACTGGAGCATACGAAGCAGTAGAGTTAAGAGATGGAGATAAAGCTAGATACCTTGGAAAAGGAGTTCTAAAAGCTGTAAACCATGTTAACGGAGAGTTAAGAGAGTTAGTTTTAGGAATGGATGCTTTAGATCAAGTTGCAGTAGATAAAGCTATGATCGCTTGTGATGGAACACCTAACAAAGCAAGACTAGGAGCTAACGCTATACTAGGAATTTCTTTAGCAGTTGCTAAAGCAGCAGCAGATGCTATGGGATTACCTTTATACAAATACTTAGGAGGAGTTAACGCTAAAGAGTTACCTTTACCTATGATGAACATATTAAACGGAGGATCTCATGCAGATTCAGCTGTTGACGTTCAAGAATTCATGGTTCAACCAGTTGGAGCTAAAACTTTCACTGAAGCTATGAGAATGGGATGCGAAATATTCCACCAATTAGGAAAAATCTTACATGATAATGGAGATTCAACAAACGTTGGAAACGAGGGTGGATATGCTCCATCTAAAATCAACGGAACAGAAGGAGCTCTTGATATCATAGTTGAGGCTTGTAAAAAAGCTGGATATGAGCCAGGAGTAGATATTACTTTCGCTTTAGATGCAGCTGCAACTGAGTTCTACAAAGAAGAAACACCAGGAAACTTCACTTACCACTTCCACAGAGAGGGAGGAGTTAAGACTTCTGCTGAAATGGTTGAATGGTATGCTGGACTTTGTGAAAAGTATCCAATCAAATCTATCGAAGATGGATTAGGAGAAGATGACTGGGCTGGATTTACTGCACTTACAGCTAGATTAGGTAAAAAAGTTCAAATAGTTGGAGACGATTTATTTGTAACTAATACTGAAAAATTATCAAGAGGAATCGAAGAGAAAGCAGCTAACTCTATCCTTATCAAGTTAAACCAAATCGGAACTCTTACTGAGACTTTAGATGCTATTGAGATGGCAAAAAGAGCTGGAATGACAGCAGTAATATCTCATAGATCTGGAGAAACAGAAGATGCTACAATAGCTGACATAGCTGTTGCAACAAACGCTGGACAAATCAAAACTGGATCAACTTCAAGAACTGATAGAATGGCTAAATATAACCAATTATTAAGAATTGAAGAAGAATTAGGATCAGTTGCTAAATATGAGGGATTAGGAGTATTCTACAACCTTAAAAAGTAATTAAATAAAAAAACCGAGATTTTAAATCTCGGTTTTTATTTTTTTGTTTTATAAAACTAAAGCTCCACCACCTATTATACCAGCGTCATTTCCTAGCTCACTTAATTTTATTTGAAGTCCTTCTAAAGTTATAGTGAGAGCATAATCTTTAATTTTTTCTTTTACACTATTTAAAAGAATATCTCCAGCAAGAGCAACTCCTCCTCCTAAAATAAGAATTTCTGGATTTAGCATATTCAATATGTGACTCAATCCCAGTGCTAAATAATCAGCTTCATAATCTATTAAATCTAATGCAAAAAGATCTCCTTCTTTAGCACAATCAAAAATTACCTTAGCATCTAATTTAGATAAATCACCTTCAATAGCTTTAAATATCAAATTATTTTTATTTACCACTAAACGAGAAGTAGTTTCACGGATAAGTCCTGTAGCAGAAGCATAAGCTTCGAAACATCCCTTGTGACCACACCCACAAAGTTTTCCATGAGGAACAAGAATAATATGACCAACCTCTCCTCCTGCTCCTTTAAAACCAGATACAAGCTTACCTTGAGCAAAAATTCCACCGCCTATACCAGTTCCTAAAGCTACAGTAACACTGTTGTCACTTCCACGACCAGCTCCATATTTAGCTTCTCCTAGTGCAATAACATTAGCATCGTTATCCAATTGAACATTAGCAACTCCTGAAATTTTTTGCATAAGTTTACTAACATTAATTCCTTTTTCCCATGGAAAATTAGCAAAAAAACCTACAACCGATCTATTTTCAACCGGACCTGGAATCCCTATTCCTATTCCAATTATGTTTGAAGGTTCCAATACTAATTCTTTAGATAGTTTTGAAATAGTTTCCCATATTCTAGTCAAACATCTTTCGATTCCTTCAGAAGAAAGTGTTTTAATAGAAGTACTCTTTAAAAGTCTACCATTTTCATCTAAAATTCCAATTTTACTATTTGTTCCACCTAAATCTACACCAGCAACATATTTCATGATTTTAACTCCTTTATATTTGATTACCTATTAAAGTTTATCATAAAAATATTATAATTTCAAAATAAAATAAAAAAAATACAAAACAAGTATAAAAAATAATTATTGAAAAAAATAAACTTTAATGTTATAATAATCAAAATATAAAAAAGGGGCTATCTATGAAAAAGAAACAATTTATCACTACAACTTCATATTATTACTACTATTTAGTTTAGGATTGGTATTGTTTCTTTTAGAAAAAATATGAATCCATTTTGTGCTATAATATAGTGAAAATATGGATTTGTATCATAAGAGCTCTTTAGCCTGTGGTATTATTCCACAGGCTTTTTTCTTTGTATTTTAGACTAAAATTTTAAAATGTGTTAAAATATAAAAATGAATTAATGGAGGTATTTATGGAAAATGTATTAGATTTACTAAAAGACAGAGGATATATCAAACAATTTACTCATGAAAATGAAACTAGAGAGTTATTAGGAAAAGAGAAAGTAACTTTTTATATAGGGTTTGATCCAACTGCCGACTCGCTTCATGTAGGTCATTTTATAGCTATGATGTTCATGTCTCACATGCAAAGAGCAGGGCATAGACCTATCGCCTTAATAGGTGGAGGTACTGCTATGATAGGAGACCCTAGTGGAAGAACTGATATGAGAAATATGTTGACGGTTGAGCAAATTGATCAAAATGTATCAGCTATAAAAAAACAGATGGAAAAATTCATTGATTTTTCTGAGGATAAAGCTATTCTTGTAAACAATGCAGATTGGTTATTAAAATTGAACTACGTAGATTTTATAAGAGATATAGGTTCTCATTTTTCTGTAAATAGAATGCTTGCAGCAGATTGTTTTAAATCTCGTATGGAAAATGGTCTTTCTTTTTTAGAGTTTAACTATATGTTGATGCAAGGGTATGATTTCTTAGTTTTAAATCAAAAATATGGATGTACAATGCAGTTAGGTGGAGATGATCAGTGGTCTAATATGATAGCTGGGGTAGATTTAATAAGAAAGAAAGAACGTAAAAGTTCTTTTGCTATGACTTGTACTCTTTTAACTAATAGTGAAGGTCAAAAAATGGGTAAAACAGCTAAAGGAGCTCTTTGGTTAGATCCAGAAAAAACTTCACCATACGAGTTTTACCAATACTGGAGAAATATTGCAGACAGTGATGTAGAAAAATGTTTATCTCTTTTAACTTATGTTCCTATGGAAGAAGTAATGAGATTATCTGCTTTAAAAGATGCTGAAATAAATTTTGCAAAACAAGTTTTAGCTTTTGAAGTTACAAAAATAGTTCATGGAGAAGACGAGGCTAATAGGGCTAAAAGTGCTGCTGAAGCTTTATTCAGTGGAGGAGCTGATATGAGTAACGTTCCAACTGTAGAGATAACTTCTGATAAATTAGGAAATGGAATTATTTCTATTCTTGTGGAAACAGGAGTTTTAAAAACAACAAGTGAAGGACGTAGATTGGTTCAACAAGGTGGTTTATATATAGGGGACGAAAAAATATTGGATCATAATTTTTCTGTAATAGAAGAGATTTTTGAAAACAATGAAATTTTAGTTAGAACTGGAAAGAAAAAATTTCATAAAATAAAACTAGTGTAAAATGGAGAATAATTTGGAAAATCTAATTTTAAGAGAGATGAAAGAAGAAGATATACCTAAAATATATAAAGAGTTAAACTTAAAATATGTGGAAAAATACTGTAATGATAAAATAGCCGAACAAAAAGAAGCTTATGAAAAATGGTATAACTTTGTTTTGAATTCTCCATATTATGTTATGTATACAATCACAAATAAAGAAAATGAATTTTTAGGTAATATTAGATTTGAGCTGTACAAAAAAAGAGGAATAATTAGTGTTTATATTTCTCCTAAAATTAGAGAAAAACATTTATCAAAATTATTAATAAATAGCTCAGTGGAAAAATTAAAACTAAATAAAAAAATAGATTTTATAGAAGCTTATATTTTAGAAGAAAATGAAGTTTCTATACATGTTTTTGAAAAGTTAGATTTTGAATTTATAAAAAATGAGTATTACAATGGTATAAAGCATAAAAAGTACAGAAAAAAAGTTGGAGTTTAATCTCCAACTTTTTCAATTATCCACGGTTTATAACTGTTAATCCTTTTAAGAAAGTACGGATATATTTATCTCCACATTCTCTGTAGTTTTTGTGATCTGGTTTTCTGAAAAGAGCACTTAACTCAGATTCAGACATTTCAACTTCTCCAGCTTTAAAAACTTTTAGCATATCTTCACTACGGAAGTTAAGAGCTATACGTAGCTTTTTTAAGATTATATTGTTGTTGTTACTATTTTTTTTAGGATGTAATACATCTTCCTCAGAATTAGATTTAGTTTCTAAAGGTCCTCTTCTAAAAACTATGAACCCATCTAAAAACTGTTTTAATTCATTGTTAGGAACAGTAACGTACCCTTCTTCATGTTCTTTTTTTAAAATGTTTTTAAGACCATCTAAGTCAAGAGTTACTCCACCTAATTCAAAAATTTTAACCATTTTAACATCACTAATATCCATTGCGTATCTAAGTCTTCTTAAAATATCGTTGTTATTCATAATTACCTCCAAATTTTTTATTTTATATAAATTATTTTATTCTGTTGAATGAATCAGGCATAGGTGAGATATACTCAACAATATTCCCAGTAGCAGGGTGTTTAAACTTCAAAGTATGGGCATGAAGAGCTAAACGATTAATAGGATTATTTACAGAATCATATTTTCTATCTCCTAAAATAGGATGTCCCATCTCTTTCATATGAACTCTGATCTGATTTTTTCTACCTGTTTCAAGTTCTAACTCAACTAAAGAAATTCCTCTTCCAGACTTTAAAACCTTATAATTAGTTATTGCAAGTTTTCCACCTTCAGTTTCAGATTTTACTGAATAAGTAACAAGAGCTTTATTCTCTTTTAAATAAGATTCAATTTTTCCAGAAGGAGTTCTTACAATTCCATCTACAAGTGCCAAATATTTTCTTTCTAAAATTGTATCATTCCAATTTTCTTGGAGAGCATTTTGAATTTTTTCAGATTTTGCAAATATCATAACTCCAGAAGTATCTTTATCCAATCTGTGAACAATGAATATTTTATTTTTAGGATCTACTGATTTGACATGGTCTTTAAGCATATTATATGCAGTACTTCCAGGGACATTATCAGCAGCCATAGAAAGAACACCAGATTCTTTTTCAATAGCTATAAGATGATCATCTTCAAAAAGTATTTTTATTGATTTTAAATTTTTACTACTTTTAATATCTCTAGATTTAGTCCAATTGATAGAAACAGAATCGCCTTTTTTCAAAGGATGATTAAATTGTCTAGTCATAGTTTCATTGACAAAAACTTGTTCGTTAGAAAGTAAACTTTTAACATTGTTTTTACTTTGTCCTAAAAGATTTTCAATTAAAAAAGTCATAAGTATATTTTCATTTTGAACTGTTAAAATTGTATTTTTTCTTTTCATTTTTCCTCCTGTAATAAGTTAAAAAGGAGCCAATGAAAAAATTGGCCCCCTTAATTCTATTTTTTTATAAGTTTAGCTAAAACTCCGTTAATAAATTCATGAGATTTTTCATCTCCATAAACTTTAGCTAATTCAATAACTTCATTAGCAACAATCTCATGACCTGTATCTTCAAAATTTAGCTCATAAGTAGCACATTTTAATAAAGCTTTTTCTACCACTCCTATTCTTTCTAAACTCCAACCTTCCATAGTTTCACTTAATAAAGTGTTAATTTCATCATTATGAAGAGAAATCCCTTCAACAAATTTAACTAAAAATTCTTCACCTTTTTTAGAAAGGATAACCTCATTACGGTTTAAATAGTTTTCTAATAGTTCTTTAGGTAAAACTTTATTCATTTCAGCTTCAAAAACTATCTTAAAAAGTTCTTCTCTTGCAATTCTTCTACTCATAACATACCTCTCAATCTATAAAAATATTAAAATAAAAAATAACTATTTCTTTTCAATATCGCTATATAGTCTTTTAAGAATGCTTTTAATATCAGAAGTTCCACTGATATAACCTATAAAAGAAACCAGAGCGATAAAAACAGTTTTAACGAAACCATATTGTACCACAAGTAATGCTAAAATAAAAGCAATAATACATCTAAAATATCTTTTTCTATTATATAAGAAATCATTTAAAAAATCTTCCAGCATTAATAGTTCACCTCATTGTCTTTATTTCTAAATTTTATAATCTTTAATTCTACATTAGTTATTTCAACTCCAATTGAGTTTTTGACATCTTTTTTTATATTTTCTTGAATAAATAAAGTTTTTTCTGCTAAATTTTTATCTGGAGAAGCTTCTAAACTGATTTTTAGATCAAATCTATTTCTAAATTTTTTAGTTTCAACTTTAGTGACATAAATATCTTTATAATGAGAAAGAACTTGTTTAACATAAGATTTAATAGTTTCTGAAGTTATAAAAACCTTACCTTCAGGTGTTTTTACTTCATAATCTATATTTCTCTCAAATTTAGAAACAATTTTTAGTAATGTAAAAATAATATATAAAATAGAAATATTTAAAATGATCATTTTAAATATAAAAGGAGTTAATGTAATATTTTCTAGAACAGTAGGAGATACTACATATAAAACTCCTATCAAAGAAAGAAAAAATATCCCTGACCAAGCTAAAAAAAATATAAATTTTTTCATAAAATCCCACCCTTTAAATAAAATAAAGGTCAACTTAATAGAATATATAAAGTTGACCTTTGCTATCTGTTGTTATAAGCTAGTTCCTTCAATTTCTTCTTCGTTTAACACTTTAATGTCTTGAACAAAGATATTGACTTCAACTACTTTTAATCCTGTTATATCATTAATTTCTTGGTGTACAGCTTTTTGAACTGATTCAGCTACCTCAGCAATATTGTATCCATACTCTACAATTATATAAACCTCAATAGTACACTCTTTTTCTCCAACCTCAACTTTAATTCCATTTGTAGGTCTTCTTTTTCCTAAAATTTTACTAAATTCATCAGCAACGCCACCAGCTAATTTATAAACACCTTCTACATCAGAAGAAGCCTTAGCAGCAATAGATTTAACAACGTCATCAGCAATTCTAACATTTCCTAATTCCATAATATTGATCCTCCCTTAACTTATTTGGATATACATTACTTAATACTTAATTTTTAAAAATTTTCCTCTAAAAACTTCG
Source organism: Fusobacteriaceae bacterium (assembly GCA_051648485.1). Classification (GTDB taxonomy): domain Bacteria; phylum Fusobacteriota; class Fusobacteriia; order Fusobacteriales; family Fusobacteriaceae; genus JAGNZR01. Next base: position 12,059 of record JBOFFH010000085.1, on the reverse strand, counting down.
TGGAAGTTTTTCCAGCTTTATAAAGTTCATTTTCTAAAACTTTTAAATGAAAACTAATTGTAGTATCTACTCCTTCAATAATATATTCCTCTAATGCTCTTTTCATTCTAAGAATAGCTTGTTCACGATTTATATCATGGACTATTAATTTTCCAATCATAGAATCATAATATGGAGAAATTTCATATCCTTGATAAGAATGAGAATCAACACGAACTCCATTTCCTCCCGGAGCAATATATTTTGTCAGAATTCCAGGTGAAGGTAGAAAATTCATTGTAGAATCTTCAGCATTTATTCTACATTCAATAGAGTGTCCATAAAGATGTACGTCATTTTGAGTGATGTTTAAACGTTCTCCTTCAGCAATTTTTATTTGAAGTTTAATGATATCAAAACCAGTTACTTGCTCAGTGACTGTGTGTTCTACTTGAATTCTTGTATTCATTTCCATAAAATAAAATTTATTTTGGCTATCTACTAAAAATTCAATAGTTCCAGCTGAATCATAATTAATAGCCTTAGCTAAACGAACAGCAGCTTCTCCCATCTCTTTTCTCACTTTATTTGGTACAGAATAAGCAGGAGATTCTTCAATTAGTTTTTGATGTCTACGTTGAATAGAACAATCTCTTTCTCCTAAATGAATAATGTTTCCAAATTTATCTCCTAAAATTTGAATTTCAATATGACGTGGATCTTCTACGAATTTTTCAATATATACATCAGGATTTCCGAAAGCAGCTCCAGCTTCTGTTTGAGCTGCAACCATATTTATACGAAGTTCATCGTCATTTCTAGCAATTCTCATTCCTTTTCCACCACCACCGGCAGTGGCTTTTATCATAACGGGATAGCCTATTCTTTCTTTAATCACTTCAATAGCTTCTTCAGGATCGTGAATAATTCCTGTTCCATTTGTAAGAGGAACATTATTTTCAATAGCAGTGGCACGAGCAGTAGCTTTGTCTCCCATTTTTGTAATGCACTCAGGACGTGGACCTATAAAAGTTATATTATGTGATTCACAAATTTGAGCAAATTTAACGTTTTCAGAAAGAAAACCGTAACCAGGATGAATAGCATCCGCTCCTGTAATTTCAGCTGCTGCAATAATATTAGGTATTTTTAAATAAGATTCAGAGCTAGAAGCTCCTCCAATACAAACTGATTCATCAGCAAGTCTTACATGTAAGCTATCTTTATCAGCTGTAGAGTAAACAGCAACGGTTTTTATACCTAGCTCTTTAGCTCCTCTAATTATACGAACAGCAATCTCTCCTCTATTAGCAATAAGTATTTTTTTAAACATTGATATTCCCCCAAAATATTATTTTTTCAATTTTATAATACATTTATTAAAATCTACAGGTTCTCCTTCTAAAACACATATTTCTTCAATTGTTCCACCTTCATAAGAGATAACAGGGGTTTTGACACCCATAGTTAAAATATAACCAATCTCACTTCCAGGTTCTATTATATTTCCTTTTTCTAAAATAGAAACATCATTTTTAGTGGTTGGATAAAAGTAACCAATTCCTTCAGAAAAAACTTCTTTTAAAATTTCTTGAACAGGAATTGATTTTTTAGTTTCTATGTTGTTTTTTATATTTTTCATTTGTAAAGATTGATTGAATGGTTTTTTTAAAGTAAGTTTAAAACCTTCTTCTTCATAGTTTAACTCTGTTAATTTTTGAGAGCTTAAAATTTTCATAAGTTCTTCAGTTGCAGTAATATATTTTTTCATTTTTTCCTCCGCAAAATATCTATTGGATAGCAATTTTTTCTATTCCAAGAAGTTGAACAACTTCTTCTATAAAATTTTTAGATGGTGAAACTCTAAATTTACTAGTTTTAATCTCTTTTTCTTTACCATTTTTTACAGCAAAGATAACAGGAATATCTCCAGGATGTGATTCTATTATCTGTTTTAAACGATTGAATTTATCTTTGTCTTCTTCTTCTATGAGAAAATAGCACTTGAAATTTTTTTTAGAGTTAATGGTATCCAAAGGAGAGATTGATTTTAAAATTAATTTTTTATTTTCTTTTCCATTGAAAGTATCCATTTGAACTAAACCTTCTATGTAAACAGCTTTTCCTTCTTGGATAATATCCAAATATTTTTCAAATTCATTGGGAAAGATAGTTACAGAAATAAAATCAGAATAATCCTCTAAATTAAATAGAGCCATAATTCTTTCTTCTTTTTTTGTTACAAGCTTTCTTATTTCTCTGATTATACCATAAGTTTTGACGTGATGTACAATATTTTCGACATTTAATTCAGAAATATCCCTTAGTCTATAAGCTTTTATAAAGTTTTTAAATTCATCTAAAGGATGAGCACTAAGATAAAATCCTAAAAATTCTTTTTCAAAATCTAAAATTTCCGTAAGGTTATACTCTTCTAGGTTTTCAAAATTAAATCTATTTAGAATGGGTTTACCAGTTCCAAAAAGATTCATTTGTTGAATATCATCTTCTTTGTTATTTCTTTCTGCAAAATCTAAAACTTTTTCAATTCCGTGAAATTTTTGTTTTCTATTTCCAGACAAATTATCTAAAGCTCCAGAAAGAATAAGGGACTGAAGCATTTTTTTATTTAAACCAATTTTTTTTGTACGAGTCACAAAATTTTCAAAGTTTTTATAAATACCGTTTTCTTTACTTTCTAGAATAAGTTTTTCTACAAATGAACTTCCTATATTTTTTATTCCAGAAATAGAAAATCCGATTTTGTCTTTTTCTATGATAAAGTTATTATTGGGATTATTTACATCAGGAGGTAAAATTTTAATTTTATGTTGTTTAGCATCTTCGACATAATAAGCTATATTGTCTATGTGATCCATAGAGCTCATAAGAGCGGCATATGCTTCCACAGGATAGTTAGCTTTAAAATATGCAGTCCAATAAGCTATCAAGGCGTAAGCTGCAGAATGTGATTTGTTAAAACCATAACCAGCAAATTTATCTATAAGAAAAAAAATCTCTTCAGCTTTTTCTAAAGTGTAGCCTTTTTTAATAGCTCTTTCTAAAAACATATTTCTATTACTTTCCATAATTTTAAAATCTTTTTTACCCATTGCACGACGCAAATTATCAGCTTCTCCTAAAGTATAATCAGCCATAAGAGTTGCAATTTTCATAACTTGCTCTTGATAAAGAATAACTCCATAAGTTTCGTTCAATATTTCTTCTAAAGAAGGATCTGGATAAACTATTTTTTCATTTCCATTTTTACAATTTATAAAGTTGTCAACCATTCCAGAACCCAAAGGCCCCGGACGATAAAGAGCAAGTACAGCAATAAGGTCTTGAAATTTATCAGGTTTCAATTTTTGTAGTAGTCTTCTAATACCTGGAGATTCCAATTGAAAAACTCCCGAAGTATCTCCGTGAGAAAGCATTTGATAAACTTTTTTATTATTTAATGGAAGTTTGTTAAGATTAATATGGATTCCGTGACAATTTTTGACGTACTCCACAGCTTTTTCAAGAATAGAAAGATTTCTTAGCCCTAGAAAATCCATTTTAAGTATTCCTAATTCCTCTAATTCTTTCATTTGATATTGAGTAGAAATAGCTCCATCTTTATTATCTTTATAAAGTGGGACATCTTCAGTAAGTTGAGATTTAGTAATAACAATACCGGCAGCATGTATAGATGCATGTCTTACAGTATTTTCAAGTCTTCTAGAAAAATCTAAAACTTTTTGCAAATCAAAGTCTTCAACATAAATTTTCTGAATTTCTTTATTTTCTTTTAAAGATTGAGAAATTGATTTATCTGAACTGAGAAGTTTAGCAAGAGCATCAATTTTAAAAAGAGGAATATTTAAAACTCTTCCCACATCTCTAACGGCAGCTCTAGCTTTTAACCTTCCAAAGGTAATAATTTGTGCCACGTGACTCCAACCGTATTTTTTTATAACATAATCAATAACCTCATTTCTTCTAAGTTGACAGATATCAATATCAATATCAGGCATGGAAATTCTTTCAGGATTTAAAAATCTTTCAAAAAGAAGATTGTATTCTAAGGGATCTAAATCGGTAATTTCTAAAGCATAAGCAATTAAACTTCCAGCTGCAGAACCTCTTCCAGGACCAATAAAAATCCCTTGAGATTTAGCATAGAAAATAAAATCCCAAACAACAACAAAATATCCAGCAAACCCCATAGAGTTTATAACAGAGAGCTCATATTCTGCTCTTTCTAAAATCTCTTCATTTAAACCAGAATATCGTTTTTCTAATCCTTCAAAAACTTTAAATCTTAAAAATTCTTCTATAGTTTTAAATGGTTTTTCTAAAGGGTATTCAGGAAATTTGAAAATACCAAATTCTATTTTCAAATTACATTTAGAGGATATTATTTCTGTGTTTTCTAAGGCTTTTTCAATTTTTTGTTTAGGAAATTGTTTAAACATATCCAATATCTGTTCTCTATCTTTCAAATAAAGTTCTTCAGTGTCTATTTTCATTCTTTTTTCATCTTCAATTTTACTTCCTGTCCCAATGCAAAGTAAAATATCTTGAAGTGTGTGATCACCAGAATTTACATAGTGAGTATCATTGGTAATTACAATTTCTAAAGAGTGTTTTTCAGCATATTCAATCAAATGAAAATTGAGTTTTTCTTGATTTGTAAAACCATTCGATTGAAGCTCAATATAAAAGTTTTCTCTTCCGAAAATTCCAATATAATCTTCAATTGCAGAATTTATATTATCAATATGGGCTTCTTTGGATATTAAATTTGCAATTTCTCCATTCATACAAGAAGAAAGAGCTATTATTCCTTCGCTATATTTTTTCAAAAGTTCTTTATCCACTCTGGGTCTATAATAAAAACCATCTGTATAAGCTATTGAAGAAAGTTTCATAATATTTTTATAACCAATTTCATTTTTAGCCAATAAAACTAAATGAAAGTTTTTTCTTTCTTTTTTACCCTCTTCGCTATAAATAGAATGTGGGCATATATAAGTTTCTATTCCAATTATAGGTTTAATTCCTTTTTTTAAACTTTTTTTATAAAATTCAATGGCTCCAAACATATTGCCGTGATCAGTTATAGCCAAAGAAGTCATTCCTAATTCTTTGGCACGGTCTAAGTAGTCATCTATTTTTCCTACTCCGTCTAAAAGACTGTATTCTGTATGGAGATGTAAGTGAGTAAACTTTTTTGTCATAACTACCCTCCTTAAAAGAAAAAATGAAAATAATTTTTTCAAGTAAATATTATGAATTTTATCACATTATTCATAAGAATTCAAACTTAAGAGTATTGTAAAAAGAATGTTTTTATTGAAAAAAACTGTTTTTTTTGATATAATATATGCTAAATGTATTAATAATTTTTTGTTAAATAGGAGTCTATCATATGGAAAAAAGTAATAAAAATATTTTTTTTGTTTTAAAAGAAAACGAAAAAGGAATATACGTTGTAGCAACTTCTGTAGGTGGACAAGAGATTAGCAATTTGAATGAATGGTTGATAGAAGATTCATGGCTAGAAATTTCCCCTAAAGAAAAGCAACTTTTATCCTTTTTAGATAAAAGTAAAAATAAAAACAAATTACTAGAATGGGATAATTTTTGGAACGAAGAACAGAAATCTGAAACTGAAACAAAAGAAACATATTTAGCAGATGAAGCAAAGTTAGTAAAACTACTTTTAGAAAGTGAAAGCTTTGTAAATGAGGATTTTATACCTATTGAACATATTAAAAATGGAAATAGTATAACTTTAAATATAAAAGAAAATCTTCATAAAGAAGAAACTTTAATAAGTGAACTAGTTTTAAATAATGTGGAAACAAATTTTGTAACTATTGAAGATAAATATGCTTACTGTAAAGGGAAGATATATGATTTAGAGATAAGTAATAAAACAATGTATGAATTAGAAAATTTAAGAGGAGAATTCAAGTTTTCTGAAGCTGAAAGTTTTTTAACAATTTTTAAAAATTGTTTTGAAAACATTCAGTTAAATTTTTTAGATTATTCTTCGGAGAATTCTCTAGAAAAAAAACTTATTCCTCAGATGGAGATAGAGAAAATTTCTCAAGATAATAGTTTGTATTTAAAATTAAATTTAGTAATATCTACAATGGATTACAAATTTTTAATAGAAAATAATATAGAAGAGATAGCTAATATAAATATTTTGGAAAAAAGAGTAGTTTTTTCTAAAATAGATACTTCTGAACTAAAAGAATTGTTAAATGAAATTGTAAAATTACTAACAAAATATCAAAAAAATTTAAAAATAAAAAGTGGATATTATTTAGATGAAGAAAATTTATTTATTCTTCAAGAAAAGTTAGCTAAAGAATTTATAGGAAAAGAATTATTGAGATTAGCAACTAAATATAAAGTTTTAGGGACAGAAAAACTAAAAAAATACAATATAAAAACTGTTAAGCCAAGAATAGTTGGAAGTTTTAAACATTCTATAGACTTTTTAGAAGGTGAAGTAGATATTGAAATAGAAGGAGAAAAATTTTCAATTTTAGATATATTATCTACTTATAAAAAAGATTCATATATAGTATTAAGTGACGGAACAAATGCTTTAATAAATCATAAATATATAGAAAAGCTACAAAGATTATTTAAAGAAGAAGATGGCAAGAAAGTAAAAATTTCATTTTTTGATCTTCCTCTTATAGATGAAATGATAGATGATAAAGTTTTTTCTCAAGAATTCAACAAAAGCAGAGAGTTCTTTTTAGGAATCAACAAAATAAACGACTATGATATTAAATATCCAAAAATAGAAGCGACATTACGAGAATATCAAGAATATGGATATAAATGGCTAAGTTATTTGATAGATAATAATTTGGGTGGATGTTTAGCTGATGATATGGGTCTTGGAAAAACACTTCAAGCAATAGCTTTGCTATCTAAAGTTCACTTGGATGCAAAAAAACCTAGTTTAGTTGTGATGCCTAAAAGTTTAATATATAATTGGGAAAATGAGATAAAAAGATTTAATCCTAGTTTGAAATCTGGAATTTATTATGGAAACAATAGAGATATACAAGTTTTTAAAAATTCTCAAGTTGTGCTTACAACTTATGGAACAATAAGAAATGATATTTCTAAATTAAAAGAATATGAATTTCAAATTATAATTTTGGATGAATCACAGAATATAAAAAATGTAAATGCTCAAACAACAAAAGCTATAATGCTTTTAAACTCTGAAAATAGAGTGGCACTAAGTGGAACACCTATAGAGAATAATTTAAGTGAACTGTATTCTTTGTTTAGATTTTTGAATCCTGGAATGTTTGGAACTTTAGAAGAGTTCAATTCAATTTATGCAAATCCTATTCAAAAAGATGGAGATAAAGAAGTTATTGCTGAATTAAGACAAAAAATTTATCCTTTTATATTGAGAAGATTAAAAAAAGAAGTGTTGAAAGATTTGCCTGAAAAAATTGAGCAAACTGTCTTTATCGAAATGAACAAAGAACAAAAAAAGTTTTATGAAGAAAGAAGAATGTATTATTACAATATGATAAATACTCAGATTAAAGAGCTAGGCTTAGGAAAAGCTCAGTTTTATGTATTGCAGGCACTAAATGAGTTAAGACAAATAACAAGTTGTCCGGAAGTTAAAAATGAAAAAATAACTTCAAGCAAAAGAGAAATGCTGATAAATAACATAAGTGATGCAGTGGTTAATGGTCATAAAGTTTTAGTGTTTACAAATTATGTAAAATCAATTGAAAATATTTGTAGTGATTTAGAAAAACAGGGGATCAAATATCTTTCTATGACAGGAGCCACAAAAGATAGACAAAGTTTAGTAGATAAATTTCAAAACGACTCTAGCTACAAGGTTTTTGTAATGACACTTAAAACTGGTGGGGTAGGGCTTAACCTTACTTCAGCTGATACAATTTTTATTTATGATCCTTGGTGGAATAAAACAGTAGAGAATCAAGCAGTAGATAGAGCTTATAGATTAGGTCAAGACAGAACAGTTTTTTCTTATAAACTTATATTAAAAGATAGTATAGAAGAAAAAATATTGAAACTTCAAGAGATGAAAAGTGAACTTTTAGATAATCTTATATCTGAAGATAGTAGTTCGGTAAAGTTTTTAACAGAGCAAGATATAAAATTTATATTAGGGGAATAAGAATATAGAGAGATAGGGGCTAACATGAAAAACAAACAAAATTTTAGTGACGCAATAAATGAATTTTATTCAAAAGAAATGCTATTTAAACTTTTTAAAAAATATTTTTTAGATTGGATAGCTGAAGGCTATATAGGAAGTAGTTTAGGTCTTTTTGAAATTTCTATGATAACTGAAAATAGTAATAAACAAACTTTTTTAGACTTAATAGATCAGATGTATAAAAAAAATAATTTCATTACGATTTTTTCTTTACTTCCGGAAGAAGTTAAAAAAGCTTTTATAGAAATAGCTTGGAATGGAAAGTTTTATATTAAAGAAAACAGAGAATTTTATTTAAAGCAAGAAACAACTTATGATTTAAGCAAGAAATTAAAAGATGATTTTCAGTTTTTTAAAATAGAAAAAGATGGAAAAAAAGGTGAATATTTAACATTGGACTATAATATAATGAGAAAATTAAGAAAAATGTTGGATGAAAAACCCGAAGATTATTCAATTCACGAAGCTAAACATATAAGTAGTGAATTTTTTAGAAATGATGAAAAAGAATTTATGGAAAATATAAAAATTTATTATAATTTTTACAAACAAGGCGGAGTAGTTTTATCTTCTAGTGGAAAAATATTGAAAGAATCTAAAATAAACATGAAAAAATATTGTGATATTTCAGAATATTATGATGATGTAAAAGATTTACAATATTTAAAAACAGAAAGTATAGGTTTACTTTTTCATTTGATAAAAGATGATTTTATAAATTCAGAAAATTTTAATATTTCTAATATAAAAGAAGTTATCAGAGGTTTTATTTCTGGAAGTATAATAAAATCTCAAAAGTATCATTACAGTTTTTTATACCTTAACTACTTAAAAGGACTGAAAAACATTTGGAAAAATGAAGAGCAACTTTCTCGAGCTTTAAAAACATTGGAAAAAGTTATAAAAGAGATAACAGTGACAGAATTGTACAATCCAATAATAAGTTTGGAAAATATAATAAAAAGAGTGGTTTATCAAGATGATTTTATTGAACTAATAAATCCTCAAGATGCTTACGACTATATTTATATAAATGAAGCAAATTATGAAAGAACAAAAATAAGCTCTTACGAAAAATACATCGAATATATAGTATCACCTTTTATAAAATCGGTTTTATTTATTTTAGGAGTAATGGGTGTTTTTGAGATTTATTATGATTCTCCTTCAAATAATAATAGTTTATATTTGAAAAATGGTCATTTGAGTAAATACGATGGATTAAAATATATAAGATTCACACAATTTGGTAAATATATATTTGATATAGTTGATGACTATAAATTTGATATAGTTAAGGATGAAGGTGAACTCATACTAGATGAGGATAGACTTATTATTACAATTTTAGGAGAATCTCCTTCTAAAGCTATGTTTTGTGAGAAAATTTCACAAAAAATATCAAATAATAAATTCAAAGTATCTAAAGAATATTTTTTGAAAGATATAAATAGCAATTTAGAACTTATAAAAAGAATAGAAGTATTCAAAGAAAAAATAAAAGAAGAGATTCCAGAAATTTGGAAGCAGTTCTTTAAGGAATTGCTGAATAAAAGTGATAATATAAAAATAGTTTCAGATTATGTAGTTTTGAAATTGAAAAATGAAAAAACTTTATTAAAGACAATAGCAACAGATGAAAGATTTAGATCTCTTATATTGAAGGGAGAAGATTATCATATTTTGGTAAAAAATGAAAATTTAATGAAGGTAATTGAAATCTTTAAAGAGTATGGATATAATATAGAAAATATACACACTCACTAGCTGAAAAAATTGAGATGAAATCATAAACATTTTAAATAATTAGAAATAAAAATAGCTGTGGCATTGTGCTGCAGCTATTTTTATGAGGAGAAAAGATGCAAACATCGCTGATAAATAATAGACAAAAAGATATGTACACTGCTTTGAAAAGGTCTTTTGAAGATTGTAAAGAATTCTTATTCATAGTTTCTTTTATAAGATTTAGTGGAGTTCAAATTTTATTAGATGTTTTAAAAGAGGCTGAAAAAAAAGGAATAAAAGGAAAAATAATAACAACAAACTATATGAACATAACAGAAAAAAAGGCTTTGGAAAAATTAAAAAGTTTTTCTAATCTTGAAATAAAATTTTTTGATGGTGAAGAAAAAGGTTTTCATCCTAAAAGTTATATCTTTATTTATGAGGAAGAAACTAAAATTATAGTAGGTTCATCTAATCTGTCTAAAGGAGGATTAAAATCTAATATAGAATGGAATAGTGAAGTTATTTTGAAAAATGAAAATAAATATAGAGAAGAAGTTTTAGAAGAATTTGATTTGTTTTGGAAAATTTCAAAAGATTATCACGAAAAATATTTTGAAGATTTAGATTTTGAACCTATAAAAAATGGTAAATATAAAAATACAGTTGAAAAAATAAAGCCTAACTACATGCAATCGATAGGTTTGGAGAATTTGAAAAGAATTAGAGCTAATGGAGAAACAAGAGCATTAGGAATAGCCACAACAGGAACAGGAAAAACTTATCTAGCAGCTTTTGATGTTGAGAGAGAAAAACCTAAAAGAATTTTATTTTTAGTGCATAGAGAAGAAATATTGAATTCAGCTTTAAAAACTTTTTCAAATATAATTAGGGAAAAAACTTTTGGAAAATACACAGGAACTAAAAAAGAAAAAGATGCTGACTATCTTTTTGCTACAGTTCAAAGTATATACAATAACTTAAATTTTTTTAAAAAAAATGAATTTCAATATATTATATTAGACGAAGCACATCATAGTACAGGAAAAACATACTATGAAATTTTAGAATATTTTAAACCTAATTTTTTATTAGGACTTACAGCCACTCCAGAAAGAGCGGATGGAATAGGTATTTACGATATTTTTCACGGGAATATAGTTATGGAAATAAGAATGAGAGAGGCGTTAAAAGAAAAATTGATATCTCCATTCAATTATTTTGGAATATCAGATATAAAAGAGATAGATTTATCTGATTTAGAAACTGATAAAATAGAAGAGATAGCTAAAAGACTTATGGTGAATAAAAGAACAGATTATATTTTACAAAAAATTTTATATTATGGTCACTCTGGAAAAAAGAGAAAGGGAATAGGTTTTTGTGTAAATGTAGAGCATGCTAAATATATGGCAGAAGAATTTAAAAGTAAAGGAATGGAATCAATAGCTTTAACAGGAGAAAATAGTTCAAAGGAAAGAGAAGAAAAAATAAAAGAATTACAAAATGAAAATAACTCTTTAGAATTCATTTTTACTGTAGATATTTTTAATGAGGGAGTTGATATTCCAGATATAAATCTTATTTTAATGCTAAGACCTACAGATTCACCAGTAATTTTTTTACAACAATTAGGCAGAGGGTTAAGAAAATTTAAAAACAAAGAGTTTTTAACAGTTTTAGATTTTATTGGAAATCATAAGAAAAGTTTTTTAGTGGCTTTAGCTTTAACTGGAAATTTGACATACGATAAAGAAAGTATAAGATTAGCGATAAAAAATGATTTTAAAAATCTTTCTTCGGAAGTATTTATAAGTATGGATAAAGTTTCTAAAGAACATATTTTGAATCAAATAGAGAATGAAAATTTTAACAGTGTCAAATATTTAAAAGAAGAATATATATCTTTTAAAAATATTTTAAAAAGGGTTCCTAATTATTTAGATTTTTTAAATTATGAAGGAGCTCCAAATATATTAAAGTTTATATTGAAATATAAAAGTTATTATAATTTTTTAAAAACTATAGGTGAAGAAGAATCCATTTTTACAGAAGAGCAAATAAAAATAGTTGAGCAAATAGAAAGATCTATTCCTATTAAGAGATTGAATGAATTTTC
>JBOFFH010000084.1:0-2562 GCA_051648485.1 Fusobacteriaceae bacterium | reverse complement strand
GCCAAATTAATTACAAGAGCTATTGAGAAAGATTTTTTCATACTACTATTTTCAGAAAATATATTTCCCAAAAGAAAAATTGTCCCCATTATATAAGCACGGGTTACAGAAGGTGAAATATTTATACTTAAATAATATAAATTTAAAACGATGAGTATCAATATGTTTCTTTGAATTTTGAAAATTTTTAACTTTAAAAAAATCCAATTAAAAATCACTATCAAAATTCCTATATGCAATCCTGAAATTGCAAGTATATGAGAAATTCCAGCCTTAGAAAAACTTTTTTTCACTTTATCTGCAAGACCGCTTCTGTCTCCAGTTATAACTGACATATGAATATTTTTTTGAGCATAAGTCGAGTTTGCATTTATTTTTTCTACTCTTTTTCTAAGAAGTTTTTTCAAAAACTTTTCCTCGATATACTGGAACTCTAAAACTTTTAAAGTATACTCAGAATACTTTTCAGCTATTATTTTACCTTTTAAAATATAATCTCCATCTTTTAATTTATTTACTCTTACATATTCTCTATTGAGTGGGTATTTCCCATCTTTTTTTTCGATTCTTCCTCTACTGCTAATTATTTTAGTTTTTACCTCTATAATATCGGATTTTTCAGAAAGTTTATTAGTTGTAAAATATCCTATTCTCAATATTAAAAAAATAGGAATCAAGTAGTACCAAACATTCTTCAATTTATCCATTTTACTCCTTATAATTATAATAGAAATAATACGAAACAATAAAACATATTGCTGAAAATAATGTAGTTAAATATATTCCAAATTTCCCCACTGCTCCATTGTTTCCAGCTGATAGCAATATGGGTAATACTGAAATTGAGATAAGAAAAGCCATTTTCAAGAAAAAACCTTGCATTCCATAGCAAATCCCCTCTATTTTTTGTCCACTTTCTTTACTTATTCTAGCTCCGATATCTCCAAGCATAGCGGGAGGAAAAATAAATGCTGAACCTGATAAGAATATTCCCATCAATCCAAATAGCACAAATCCAAAACTTTTAGGCAGAATTTTTCCTACAAAAAACATACCTATAGAAAGCATTGTTAATCCTACTAAACTGCACAGCATAAGTTTTCTGTATCCGTATTTTTCTGAAAGTTTTCCAGTGGGATAAAAAAACAATGCTGAAAATCCAAAAAGAATTCCTGAGGCCAAGGTTATAGATGATTTTCCATACCCCATAATATCCTCAATATAATAATTCAATATGGCTCTCAAATTGTTAAACCCTATAAAAAAGAAGAGCATACCTATTAAATAAGTCACAAAAGCTTTATCTTTAAAAACTATAATGACTACTTCTTTAAACTTTGCACTGGCTACTTCTCCACTAGAATATTTTTTTTCCTTTACTCCAAATATTGTGAAACAAGCTCCTAAAGCCGAAATGGTGGCAAGAACTATAACCATTCCACGTATCCCAGTTAATGTGTCCGATTTACCAATCCAAACAATTAAACTTCCTGGAAGTATCATTGCAATCGCACTGTATATAAGTCTAAAAACAGACTGCCAAGTCGAAAGAGAAAGTCTTTCTTCTCCAGTTGCTCCTATTTCTGGAATCAAAGCTCCATAAGGAGCTGATACTACAGTGTAAAAAGTAAAAAATATCGAACCCACTACTGTTAAATAAATAAAAGAAGCCATATCTCCACTTTTAGGTGGATAAAAAAAAGCTACCGTTGCCATGGAAAGTGGAATTGTTCCGAGTGCTATATAAGGTATTCTTCTTCCATATTTAGTATTTGTTTTATCTGAAATATAACCCATCAAAGGATCTGTTATAACATCGACCACTCTAGAAAGTGCCAAGGCTAAAGATAGTAAAATAGGTGGCATTACAGCCTTTAAACCCGAAGATTCAGGAGGCAAATAAAAATATAATAGCCACTGTGCAAATATTTGGTCTACTATGGCATAGCTGACCCCCGCTCCATAAAAAATTCTTGTACGATTTGGTAATCTAATTTTCCTCACTCCTTATTATTAAGGGATTTTTTATATTTTTATAATCAGAAACAATTCTGTAAATTTCACTATTTTTTTCATCAGTTTCTAAAATTTTTCTACTAGCTTCACTTAAATCTTTTTTTATGTTCTTTAAACTTGTTATGATTGTAATTGAATTTTCTTCAGAACCATAATTTTTTTTTAGGTATTTCAAATAACTTTGTCCTTTTTCATTAAAACCTAAAATTCTCACATAAGGTACAGTTTTCTTTATTTCCTTTGTTAAATCTTTAGTCACTCCTAAAAGAATATGAATCAAAACTCTTTGAATCCTTCCTTGAGTGTATCTTTTAGTCATAACTTCATTGAAGAAATCTTGGTATTCTCTATTTTTCATCGCTGATTCATAAAGTCTATATTCTAATCCTTCTTCTACGTCTTGAATCTTTAAAAGTTTTTCTCTACTATTCAATATTTCATACCTAATCAGAAAATAAAAATCTTTCAAAGTGACCATTTTTTTTCCAATTATATTATTTAAAGTAGCTTGTGGAACTAGTTTTTCTATATCTTCTCCAAATAAAA
>JBOFFH010000083.1:0-3749 GCA_051648485.1 Fusobacteriaceae bacterium | reverse complement strand
TATATTGTATTATAACTGTTTATGTCTGTAAATAAACTTCTATTTTTTATCACTACACTATTTTTATTAGGGAATATTTTATAGTCACTAAATAACCCTTTAACTTCTTGCATTTTAGGAGAAGGTTTTCTATCTCCATAAACCAATCCATTTACACAGAAATTATAGTCTGTAGGTCTATCATCAAAATCTCCGCCAAAAGCCAGATATTCATTTCCATTTTTATCTTTTGTCATTATAGCTTGATCTATGTAATCCCAGATAAATCCACCTTGATACATAGGGTATTTTTCTTCTAACTCAGTATATTTATGAAGTCCACCATTAGAGTTCCCCATTGCATGAGAATATTCACAATTTATAAAAGGCTTAGTAGGATTATTGTTTAAGAACTCCTCTATATCCGTAACTTTAGCATACATTCTACTTTCCATATCTGAAGTATCGTTGTATCTTCTATCCCAGAAAATACCTTCATAATGAACAACTCTTGTTGGATCAGATTCTCTAAAATACTGTGACAATTTATAAAGATTTTCTCCTCCATAAGCCTCATTTCCGCAAGACCATATTATTATAGAAGGATGATTTTTATCTCTTTCTAGCATAGACTTTCCTCTATCTAAAACCGTCATCAACCACTCTGATTTTCCGTCTGGAACCACAAAATCAGGTTTACAAGCTCCCATTTTTTGCCAAGTTCCATGAGATTCTATATTAGCTTCGTCTATTACATAAAGACCATACTCATCACAAAGTTCATACCATCTTGAAACATTTGGATAGTGAGAAGTTCTTACAGAATTAAAATTGTTAGCTTTTAAGAATTTTATATCCCAAAGCATCTCTTCTTCTGAAACTACTCTTCCATTATAGCAGCTAAATTCGTGACGATTAACCCCTTTAAACACTATACGTTTTCCATTTATCAGCATAATTTTTTCTTTTATTTCAAACTTTCTAACACCTATTTTTCCAGGAATAACTTCGATAAGTTCATTTGTTGCAACATCTGTTATATAGATATAACTAGTGTAAAGATATGGATTTTCAGCACTCCATAACTTTGGATTTTTCAAATCCATAGTGAATTCTACCATCTCATCAGTTGTTTCTAATTCGATGCTACTCAATAAGTTATTTTCTTTATCAAAAATTTCTTTCTTTATTCTTATATTTTTTTTATCATTGTATTTGAGTTTCAGTTTATTCACAACTCCACAAGAGCTAAAATCTTCAGTCAATTCAGTTGTTACTTTTAAATCTCTCAAATGTACTATTGGAAGCGTATAAAGATATACGTCTCTAAATATTCCTGACAATCTCCAGAAATCTTGGTCCTCTAACCAACTTCCACTACACCACTTATAAACTTCTACTGCTAAAGTGTTTTCTCCCTCTACCAAGTGATTCGATATATCAAATTCGGCAGGAGTGAAACTATCTTCACTGTATCCAACAAACTCTCCATTAACCCAAACATTGAAAGCTGATTCTACTCCTTGAAAAGAGATATACACAGATTTTTTATTCCAACCTTTTGGAACTGTAAAAGTTTTTATATATGAACTTACAGGATTAACTTCTGTCGGAACCATTGGTGGAATCAACATTTCATTTCCATCCCATGGATACATTGTATTTACATAGTGTAATTTTCCATACCCTTGCATTTCTACATGTCCTGGAACTTTTACTGTATTCCATTTAGAACTATCAAAATCTTTTTCATAAAAGTTTTTAACTCTAAGTTCTAAATTTTTTGCATAGCTTATTTTCCAAATTCCATTTAAAGTCTTTTTAAAGTTTTCATCACTGTTTTCCATAGATAAAATAGTGTTGTAATATTTGTGGTCTGAATGAGCTTCTAATCTATTGATTTGAAAACATTCAGGATTAGTTAAGTATTCCATACGTATCTCCTTTTGAATTATTCTTAATCGCTAAAAAAATTACCTTAAAACTATAATAACAGTTTTTTTAGTAATTTTTTTAACTAATTTATTTTTTTATGCAGTTTCTGCCATTTCTCTACTATTTAAAGTATCAATAACTTCTTCATGATATTCGCCATTTAATTTATAATATTTTTTATAAATTATAAATCCAACTATTGCAAGAAGAATAGGGATAAATATCATAAGTACTTTCAGTCCTGTAATTGTATTGGCAGTTTGTTCAGTATTGGCTACATACCCTACTATAGTCAGTCCCATTCCGATCAACCATCCACTTACAGCTGAAGCTGTTTTTACTAACAATGTTTGAACTGAGAAAACTACACTTTCATTTCTTGTTCCAAACTTATACTGTCCATAATCTACAACGTCTGCCAGCATAACTGTTGAAATTCCTAATGAGAATCCAGTTCCAAATTTAACTATAGCTCCTGAAAGGGCTACAAGTAAATTACTATGAGGTGCAATCACACCAGCTAAAAATAGCATTGAGAATCCTATTACTGGTAAAGTACAAGCTGCTTTAAATACATTTTCTCTTCCTATTTTTCTAGAGAAGAATGGGAAAAGTAGAAGTGCTGTTATTTCTGCTACTCCTGAGAATCCAGTGAATATTGAAAACATACTTTCATTTCCTACAACATATTTAAAGTAATATATAGCTACTCCACCTGAAAGTTGAACCATTAAGTTAAACATAAGTATTGTTCCTATTAGTGCAACTAACTGATCATTTTTTGCTATTAATCTAAAAGCATCTTTTAAATTAATTTTTTCAGATTGGTTTTCTTCCACAACTTCTTCTTTTACATTTACAACAGTTAATATAGCTGAAGCTATAAAAACAACTGCTATTCCCATAGCTAAGGTAGAGAATCCTTTTAATTGATTTCCTTTACCTAACATAGCTATCAGTGGTAATCCAAAACTTCCTAGTGATAACCAAGCTGCTGAAGCAAATATTCTTGGAATTACCGCTATTTGCTCTCTCTCTTTTTTATCTTTAGATAAAGACGGTATCATAGACCAGTAAGGTATATCCATTATTGTATAAGTCATTCCCCAAAGAATATAAACTACAGAAACATAAGCATAAAGCCCTTTTCCTTCGAGTCCATTTGGTACTGAAAACATAGCCACTAAAACTCCTGCATTTAGAATTGTTCCTATCAGTATCCAAGGACGAAATTTTCCCCATCTTGTACGAGTGTTGTCAACTATCATTCCCATCGCTGGATCGTTTACTGCATCCCACATTCTAGCCACAAGAAACAAAGTTCCTACAAAAGCAGGAGCTAGTCCCACTACATCTGTAAAATAAAACATTAAATATATATATACTATAGCACATGCGTAATCTTTACCTAAAGCCCCTAGGCCATATGAAAGTTTCCCTTTAAATCCTAACATTTTTTTCCTCCATTTTAAATTCTATTTTAATCTTAGAATTAAACTGTCGTAGTCTCCTACTAGCCTTATATCTATCCCCACATTCATCAAGTAGTTTCCAGATTTTGAAACCTGTTCACCATTTAACATGAAAGTGTAAGCTCTTTCTTTTTCTAAACCTCTCAGTTTTACATTGGCACCTTTATGACCTATCTTTGTAGATGGTAAGAATGCGAATAAAATTGTTTCTTTATTTCCACTATATTGAAAGAAATTATAATTATTTGTAGAACTGTTTTCCAGTCTATAGAAATCTCCCTCTTGAACAACAGATCTGATTTCTTTATATTCCTTTATCATCTTTTTTGAAAGTTCAATATCTTCTGAATTGAATTTCAATAT
>JBOFFH010000082.1:0-4648 GCA_051648485.1 Fusobacteriaceae bacterium | reverse complement strand
GTTTTTCTAAACAACAACAACAGCTCCCCCTAAGGCTTTATTTTTTGAATGTAGGGTTTTCTGGAAAAAACCAACGCTTGGCCTATAAAGAAAATTAAAAATAGCTTTACAAACAAATCTTTTTACTATAGAATAAGAGTCAATAAATATGAGGCTCAATACAAGGTGATTATAGAAGCCATAGCTGAAAACAATAAAATCTCAGATTCAAAGCTGGCAGAACTAGTTAGAGTTTCTAAAGCCACTTTTTCTAGAAACTATCATGAGGTTGTTATGAGGATTAGGGGGGAGTTTTAGAGAATTGAAAAGGGATAACATCATTGATGACGTTATCCATTGATTTTATTGATTATAATTGATGATTGGTGCAAAAGGACATAAAAAACGACGCTATAACTTCATAGTTTTTATTGAAAATAAAGGAGTTATGGATGGTCAAGAAAATCCTTAGCGTTGTTATTCCGCGTTTTCCTGATGGGACCCCTTGAAGAAGAGAAAATAATAAGTGAAGATGGATTACGACCATTAAAAATAAAGTCTTAGATGATTTCTAAGGCTTTATTTTTTCAATGTAGGGTTTTCCTGAAAAAACACAGCTACCCCATAGCCATCAACTTAAGATATATATATAGATTTTGAATTTAGTCAATCTAATTTTCAGATCTTTTTTCTTTTGTCAAAGCTTGAATACTCAATTTTTAGATATCACAAAATAGAAAAGCCTTAGCTTTTCAAAAAAAACTATGAATTTTCCTTGTTAAGCTAGAACTCTCAGTATTTCATCGGACAAGGAACTACCTTCATTCTACATCACTGAGTATATCTTTAGCTATATTATTACTGCCATTTTCAAAAGCTTCATAGGAATAAACTTCCTGATTCTTGTACAAAGACCTATCTCTTTTGCAATTTTATTGATTTCACTTTCATTAAATAGAAATTTCAAACATTTAGATTCCATAGAAAAAGCTCCTTTAAAATGATAGTTTATTTTATCATAAAAGGAGCTAAAGTACTGGTTTTATTATTTTCTTAAGTTGATGGCTATGGCCTAGCGTCGTTTTTTATGCGTTTCGGCACCAAATGAAATTAATATTTTTTATATCAGGGGTCCCGTCAGGAAAACGCGGAATAACAACGCTAAGGATTTTCCTGACCATTGATAACCCCTTTATTTTCAATACTTTAATCTATATTTAGCTCTCTTAAAAATTCTAAAGAAGTTGTACAATCTGAATCAAATTTATATTCTCCTAAAAAATTAATATGCTCCCAAGCAAGTGGAGATATATTTCTTAACAGATTCCCATCAACCTCTTCAATAGTTTTTAAATACTCAACAGCTTTTTCTAAGTAAATAGTATTCCAGATATTAATAGCATTTATAATAATATTAAGTGTGCTTGCTCTTTGAAGTTGGTTTTGGATAGTCCTTTCTCTCAATTCACCTTGTTTTCCAAAGAAAATAGCTCTTGCTAAACCATTCATAGCTTCTCCTTTATTTAAACCTCTGTGAATTTTTCTTCTTAACTCCTCATTTGATAAGTAATCTAGAATAAAAATAGTTTTTTCTATTTTCCCCATCTCTCTTAATGCTGTAGAAATACTATTTTGCCGAGAGTAAGATCCTAATTTACTTAATATTAGTGAAGAACTAACTTTTCCTTCTCTAATTGAGGATGCTAATCTTAAAACATCATCATAATTTTCTTTTATAATTTTTTCGTTAATTTTGCCCTTTAAAATACTTTCAAGATTTTTGGATACCTTTGTTTCACTTAAAGAAAATAGTTTTACATCAGATAAATCTCTTATTCTAGGAGCAAATCTGAATCCTAAAAGATGAGTAAGTCCAAATACTTGATCAGTATATCCAGCTGTATCTGTATAGTGTTCTAATATATTTAAATCAGTTTCGTGATTTAAAAGCCCATCTAAAACATGAGTAGCATCTCTAGAATTTGTATTAATTACTTTTGTATAGAAAGATGAAAATTGGTCACTTGTAAATCTATAAATAGTAGCACCTTTTCCAGTTCCGTAGTGAGGATTAGAATCAGCATGAAGGGATGTAACTCCTAATTGCATACGCATTCCATCCGAAGATGAAGTAGTTCCATCACCCCAATATTTTGACATATTTAGTTTGGTATGAAAATTAACAAGGTTAGCTTGAGCTCTATTTAAAGCATCTTCATGCATTCTCCACTGTGAAATATATGCCATTTGCTTATATGATATTCCTGAAGCAGCATCTGCCATTTTTGTAAGGCCTATATTTGTTCCCATTCCTATTAAAGCTGCTATTAGAGTTATTTTTTCACTGTTATCTGGCTTTTTATTCGTTGATGCATGAATAAACTCTTCATGGAATCCTGTTATATTTGCAACATCTATTAAAAGATCTGTTAAATTAATTCTGGGTATAAGTTTATATAGTTTTGAACTCAGTTGTTCCGCTTCTAGAGGAATATTTTTTTCCAATCTTGAAATTGAAATTTTTCCATTCTCAATAGAGATTCCTTTTATTTGATTAATATTTTTAGAAAACCATTTCAGCCTTTTATCCATGCTTAATTTCCTCTCGGTAAAATAATCTTCCAATTCTAAGCTAACAGCTAATCTAGAAAAGTTTTTATATTCTTGCCATTCATCTTTTGAAAATAGATACTCTTCAAAATCCATGTACTGTCTACTTCCAGAAATAGATATATCTCCAGCTCTAATATGTTCTCTAAGTTCAGAGAGAACGGCCATTTCATAGTAATGTCTATTTATACTGTTATCTTTTTCAAATACGTATTTACTCCATCTTTTAGAGATAAAATCTATTGGAGCATCTTCAGGAATTTTCCTTTTCCCACTCTCGTTAATATCTTTAAGTATATCAATTCCTCTAATTAAAGATTCATTAGCTTTTGTAGATTTAAACTCTAATAGATGTAAAAATTTCGGAGTATATCTTCTTAAAAAATAAAATCTTTTTTCTAATAAATCTAAATAATCATAATCTACTGGCCTTGCTAATTTCTCAGCTTCATTTATAGATAAAACAAAATTTTCCCAATTAACAATAGTTTCAAGAGCTTTAAAAGGATCTATCCCTTCCTCTTTGGCTTTAATTAAAGATTTTCCTATACTTGCAAATTGAACTATTTTTTCATTTAACTTTTTCCCATTATTTTTTTGTATCTCTTCTTGAGCTTTTCTTCCTTTTGAAATCAGTGTTAACATTTGTCTATCATGAACTTCAAAAGCCTTATCTATAAGGTCTTTAGAAAGATTTATTAAAAGAATTGTTAATAGTGCATATCTTTTATTTTCTTTGAAATCTCTAAAAGCATAAGGTTCATATCTCATAGCCATTCTATAGAGTTGTAATAATCTATTTGAGTGAAAATGTTGAACTAAAGAAATATCAAGATGTAAATCTTTTATATACTCGATTTTATCAGCCAACTTTAAAAAAGTTTCTGGAGATGGAAAGCCTGTTGGAGTTTTCAACCAACCAAGAGTTGTTCTACTTCGCTCCTCTATATTAGGCTGAACTAATAGAATGGAATTTAACTTTTCCTTTTGCTCCTCTGAAAGAGAACTATTTAAAGTATCAAAAAGTATTTTTTCTGCTTCGTTTTTAGCTTCCCATATTAGGTTCTCAATAGTAGTTATACCAGGAAGTATAATTTTATTTTTTCTAAAAAAATTCAAACACTCATCAAAAAGATATAAGGTATCTTCATTTTCTAAACTTAATTTATAGATATAGTTAAATACTTTTTTGTGTTCAACTTCACCAAAAGAAATAAAGCCATATTCCTCTTTGATCTCTTTCATATGTTGCCAAAGAGTATTATCTCTTTGGGGATATCTTCTAGCAGGGACTATTCCAGTTCCTATTTGTTTTGCGATATAACTTATTACTATCTTTGGAATAGACTTTATATAGCTATATGGCCAACCTGGGTATCTCAATACTGCTAATTGCAAAGCAAATCCTATTTTATTTTCATCTCTTCGATGTCTTTGAATAATTTCTAAATCATATTTTGAAAATGTGTAATATGTTGCTAAAGCTAATTCATCTTCAGGTATTTTCATGAACATTTCTCTTTGCTCTTGAGAAAATAACTCTTTTCCTCTTAATGACATGTACTAACTCCTTTAATCGTATTTTTAATATTATACCAATAGAGTCTACTCTATTGATACAAAATAAGAACCGTGATAAAATATAGCTTTATAGAGTCTTATAAGACTTGTCTCAAAGAGGAGGAATAAAAATGAAAAAAATAGGTTATATTCGTGTGAGTTCTGAAGACCAAAATTTAGCACGACAAAAAAAACAACTTCTAGAAATTGGAATGGATATCATTTTTGAAGAAAAAATTTCTGGAGCTACAATGAATAGATTAGAATTACAAAATATGTTGAAGGAAATTAAAAGTGGAGATGTAATTTATGTAACTGATTTAACAAGAATTACTCGTAGTACTCATGATCTATTCTTATTAATAGATTTAATTAGAGAAAAAAAAGCATATTTAAAATCTCTAAAAGATACTTGGCTAGATTTATCTGAAGAAAATCCATATAGTCAATTTTTAATAACAATAATGGCTGGAGTTAACCAACTTGAAAGAGATTTAAT
>JBOFFH010000081.1:0-14909 GCA_051648485.1 Fusobacteriaceae bacterium | reverse complement strand
TGAAAATAGAATTGAAAAATAAAGATAAAGAAAAAATAGGAGATGAACTTGGAGATTTAATGTTTTCGGTTGTTAATCTTTCTAATTATTTAGGGTATAACAGTTCGGAACTTCTGGAAAGAACAAATAAAAAATTCGAGAAAAGATTTAGATATATAGAAGAAAACTGTGATGTAGAAAAATCAAATATAGAAATTATGGAAAAGTATTGGCAAGAAGCTAAAAAATAAGGGAGAAGAAGATGAGAATAGATAAATTTTTAAAAGTTAGTAGAATTATCAAACGTAGACCAATAGCTAAAATTGTTGTAGATGGAGGAAAAGCTAAAATTGATAACAAAGTTGTAAAACCAAGTACAGAAATAAAAGTTGGTTCTATACTAGAAATTGAATATTATGATAAATATTTTAAATTTGAAATATTAGAAGTTCCTACAGGAAATGTAGCTAAAAGTAAAACTTCAGAACTGGTTAAATTGGTAGAAGTTCGTGGGGTAGAAAAAGTAGATTTAGACGGTGAGGAGCTAATATTTTAATGAAAATAAAAGTAAGATCGAACGCTAAAATAAATATAGGTTTGAACATAGAAGGAGTTTTAGAGAATGGTTATCATTCTCTAGATATGACAATGATTCCAATAGATCTTTGTGATGAAATGGAAATAGATTTTAAAGGTAAAAATGGAACTCTTAAAATATTTTCTGAAGATAAAAATATACCGTTGGATGAAAAGAATATAATTTATAAAGTTTATAATCATTTTTATGAATTAACTAATTTTAAATTTCAAGAAATAGAAGTAGTTTTAAAAAAAAATATCCCTATGGAAGCCGGTCTTGGAGGTGGAAGCTCCAATGGAGCTTTTTTTTTAAAAGAACTTAACAAATATCACAATAATTTTTATTCTGATGAAGAATTGATAAAAAAATTTAAATTTATAGGAGCAGATATTCCTTTTTTTATTTTAAACAAAAGTTGTCGTGCTAAAGGAATAGGAGAAGAATTAGAATTGTTTCCGAATAATCTAAAAAATAAAATCTTATTAATAAAACCAAATTTTGGAGTTTCTACAGTTATAGCTTTCAAAAATTTTGATAATTGCTTAAATAAAGAATACTTTAAAAAAGCCGATATTTTAAAAATAATAGAAGGAGTTAAGAAAAATTCCTTGTATAAAATAATAGAGAACATGGAAAATCAATTAGAACAGGGGTTACTGATTGGAGACAACAACATAATTGAGTTTAGAAATATTCTAAAAAAAATAACTGAAAAGAAATTTTTTATGTCTGGAAGTGGAAGTTGTTATTATACTTTTTTAGAACCAGATGAAGAAGAAAATCTTTCAAATCAGTTAAAGCAGCAGATAAAAAACTGTAAAATTTATATATGCAATTTTTTAGAGTGTTAACTATTATTTGAAACAAGGGAAGGTGCGCAAAGTGAAAATTACAGATATTAGATTGAAAATGGTAACAGAAAGAGAAGGTGAACTAAAATTAAAAGCTTATGCTGATGTAACTTTTGATGAAAGTTTTGTAGTTCATGGATTAAAAGTAATTGATGGAGAAAAAGGAATGTTTGTAGCTATGCCATCAAGAAAAATGGTAGACGGAGAATATAAGGATGTGGCTCATCCCATAAAACCTGAACTAAGAAAAGAAATTACAGATACTATAATAGCTAAACTCAATCAGATTAAAGTTTCTTTGAAAGAATCGGAATATTCTTCAGAAGAAAATCAAAAAAAAGTTGACGTAGTATAAAAAAAATGATATAATAATTGAGTTGTTGGGCTGTCGCCAAGCGGTAAGGCATCAGACTTTGACTCTGACATGCGTTGGTTCGAATCCAGCTAGCCCAGCCAACTTAATAAAAAATTTTAAACGACTAAATTAGTCGTTTTTTTTATATAAATTGATTAAAAAAGAGAAATTTCTCTTTTTTTTTTTTACTTATAAGTGTATACTAAAAATAATAAAAAGATAAGGGGGATTTTATGAGATCAATATTACTAGTGGTGCTCATTTTTTCAACAATTTCTTATGGACAATTGAAATATGAAGATATAACAAAAGATCATTGGGCTTATACAGCGATTGAAAATTTGGTAAATAAAGGTATAATAAAAAAGGATGCTTATAATTTTAAAGGAGAGTCTTCTTTAAAGAGATATGATTTTGCATATTCTATGTCAAAATTGTTAAATAAAATTGAATTAGAAAAAGTTGATAAAAGAGATTTGTTAGTTTTAGAAAAATTAGTATCAGAATTTGCTAAAGAACTAACCAAATTTGGATTTGACATAGAAACATTTAATGTTAGAATAGCTAGTGTAGAAGAAGATATAACTAAATTGAAATTAAAAGTTAATGAAAATGAAAAAATAATACAAGAACTTTTAAAAAGATTAGAAAAGCTTGAAAAATAATTTAAATATAAAGGAGAAAATCTTATGAAAAAATTATCTTTTAGTTACAAAAATGCATTGAAATTTTTAACAGAAACAGAAATAGAACTAATTGAAGCACAAACAACTTTTGCTGCTAAAGTTTTAGAAGAAAAAACAGGAGCTGGAAATGATTTTTTAGGTTGGATAGATTTGCCTACAAATTATGATAAAACTGAGTTTTTAAAAATAAAAGAATCAGCACAAGAAATAAGAAACAATTCAGAAATACTTTTAGTTGTAGGTATAGGAGGTTCATACTTAGGAGCTAGGGCAGCAATAGAGTTTTTATCTCATACATTCCACAATAATCTTTCAAAAGAAAAACGTAATAAAATACCAGAAATATATTTTGTAGGACAAAATATATCAGGAACATATTTAACAGATTTATTAGATCTTTTAGGAGAAAAAGATTATTCAATAAATATTATTTCTAAATCAGGAACTACAACAGAGCCAGCTTTAGCTTTTAGAGTATTAAAAAATCATATTGAAAAAAAATATGGAAAAGAAGAAGCTAGAAAAAGAATATTTGCAACAACGGATTCATCAAAAGGTGCATTAAAAAAATTAGCAACAGAAGAGGGATATAAAACTTTCACAATACCAGATGACGTAGGAGGAAGATTTTCTGTTTTAACACCAGTTGGATTGTTACCGATTGCAGTAGCAGGAATAGATATAGACCAATTAATGTTAGGAGCAGCAGATGCTTCAGTAGATTTTAAAAAAGATTTCAAAGAAAATGATTGTTATAAATATGCAGCAGTAAGAAATATCTTACATAGAAAAGGAAAAGATATAGAATTACTTGTAAATTACGAACCAAGAGTACACTTTTTTGCAGAATGGTGGAAACAGTTATTTGCAGAGTCTGAAGGAAAAGATAACAAAGGAATATTCCCGGCTTCAGTAGATTTGAGTACTGATCTTCACTCTATGGGACAATATATTCAAGAAGGAAAACGTATTATGTTTGAAACTCTTATTTCAATAGAGAAAAATTCTAAAGATATAATTATTGAATTGGAAAAAGAGGATTTAGATGGTCTTAATTATTTAGCTGGAAAAGGTATGGATTTTGTAAATAAGAAAGCAGCCGATGGAACAACATTAGCTCACCTAGATGGAGGAGTTCCTAATTTAGAAATAACAATTCCAGAAGCAACAGCTTATCATTTAGGATATATGTTCTATTTCTTTGAAAAAGCTTGTGGAGTAAGTGGATATTTGTCAGGAATAAATCCTTTCGATCAACCAGGAGTAGAAGCATACAAGAAAAATATGTTTGCTTTGTTAGGAAAATCAGGATATGAAGAGCTTGCAGCAGAATTGAATAAAAGATTAGGAAAATAAATATAAATAAAAAATGGACTACTAAGAAGTAGCCCATTTTTTATTATATATTTTCTTGGGGAGAAATATATGAATCAAATAATATTTCGGGGGAGAATTATTTATTTGGTTTTATAGTATTTAGACTCAGCATTAGATTAAAAAGTTTAAAATTTTTATTTTAAGTTGCATTTTTTTTAAAAATGAGGTATTACTTTGTTAATAAATCTTAATTCTAGGAGGAAAATATGTTTTATAAAAAAGAAAACGGTTGGAAAGAAGTGAATAAAAGTCAAAAAGAATTAATTTTTGATTTTTCAGAAGGATATAAGCAATTTTTAAATTTAGGAAAAACAGAAAGAGAATTTGTAATAAAAGGAATAGAATTAGCTGAGTCTTATGGATTTAAAAATGCAGAACTTATAGATTCTTTAAGTGCTGGAGACAAAGTTTATTACAATAATAGAGGGAAAAATCTTATTTTAGGGATAATAGGAAAAGAAGATATAACTAAAGGGATAAACTACGTTGTATCTCACGTTGATTCTCCAAGACTAGATTTAAAACAAAACCCTCTTTATGAAGATTTAGAATTGGCTTATATGAAAACTCATTACTATGGTGGAATAAAAAAATATCAATGGGCCACGTTACCATTAGCTATGCATGGAATTGTCGTTTTAGAGAATGGAAAAAAAATTGAAATAGTAATAGGAGAAAAAGATACAGATCCAGTTTTTACTATTCCAGATTTACTTCCTCATTTATGGGGAAAATCTCAAGCAGAAAGAAAAGCACCAGAAGTTCTTTTAGGTGAAGAGTTACAAATATTAGTTGGAACAATTCCAGCCATAATAGAAGATAAAGAGGTAAAAAGTTTAGTAAAGTATTCGATTATGAAAGAGTTGAATGATAGATACGGAATAATAGAAGAGGACTTTATATCTGCTGAACTTCAGCTAGTACCAGCTGGAAATGCAAGAGATGTAGGATTAGATAGGTCAGTTGTAGGAGCTTATGGACAAGATGATAGAGTATGTGGTTACACTTCTTTAAAAGCCATATTGGACTTGGAAGAAACTCCGAATAAAACAGCTATTTGCTTTTTAGCTGATAAAGAAGAAACTGGTTCTAATGGTTCTACAGGACTTCAATCTGATTATATTGAATATTTTACAGCTGATATGATAAGTAAAACTAAAAAAAATTATAATGATTTAGATTTAAGAAAAACACTGTGGAATTCAAGAGCCATGTCTTCAGATGTAAATGTGGCAGTAGATCCAATTTTTAAAGGAGTTCATGAGCTACAAAATGCAGCTCAATTAAACTATGGAATTGTAGTTACAAAATATACTGGTTCAAGAGGAAAGTCAGGAACAAATGATGCTGATGCAGAGTATGTAGCTGAAATAAGAAATCTTTTAAATAGAGAAAATATTAGATGGCAAACAGGAATGCTTGGAAAAGTAGATGAGGGTGGAGGAGGAACTGTTGCAATGTTCTTAGCTCAAAAAGGAATTAAAACAATAGATGTTGGCCCTGCACTTCTTTCTATGCATGCACCTTTTGAATTAGCTTCAAAATTTGATATTTTTGAAACATATAGAACTTATAAAGCTTTTTATAAAATGTAAAAAAAACTGAACCAAGTTGACTTGGTTCAGTTTTTTTAATATCTATTTCCTAATAGACCAACTGCTTTTTTTATTTTTATCATTTTTTCTTTGGCAATTTTACGAGCTTTTTCTGCACCTTCTTGAAGAATAGAATTTACATATTCAGGGTTTGCCACAAGTTCTTCTCTTTTTTCTCTAGCTTCTTTAAAATATTCTAAAATAGCTTCTAAAAGCTCATTTTTAGCATGTCCATATCCATAGTTTCCAGCTACAAACTTATCTTTCATATCTTGAACTTTTTCTTTAGATACAAATAATGAATAAAGTTGTGTTACATTATTTTCAGGATTTTTAGATTCTTCTAATGGAGTAGAATCTGTAACAATACTCATAATTTGCTTTTTTAATTCTTTTTTAGAAGCAAACATATTTATTGTATTGTTGTAAGATTTACTCATTTTTTGACCATCAATTCCAGGAATAACAGCTAAATTTTCTATAATTAAAGGAGTAGGAAGTTTGAACATCTCACCATATTTTTCATTAAATTTCACAGCGATATCTCTAGTCATTTCTAAATGTTGTTTTTGATCTTTTCCCACAGGAACTACATCAGTATCATAAAGAAGTATATCTGCAGCCATAAGTATTGGGTAAGATAATAGTCCCATATTAGCAGAGATACCTTTATCTGTTTTATCTTTATAAGAATGTCCACGTTCCATAAGTGCCACTGGAGTTAAATTAGAAAATATCCAATAAAGCTCAGTGTGCTCTATGACATCTGATTGTAAAAATATTGTAGATTTTTTAGGATCAAGTCCTAATGCTAAATAATCTAAAACTACATTGTATGAATTTTTTTTAAGTGATTCTGGTTCTGTACCTGAAGTTAAAGAGTGATAGTCAGCAACAAAATATAGACCTTCATGCATGTCTTGACTATTTATAAATTGTTTTATTGCTCCAAAATAATTACCTATATGCAAAATTCCACTAGGTTGTATTCCTGATAAACTTCTTTTCATAAAATCCTCCTAATATTTTTATCCACATTATACACTAAAAAAGACTAACCATCAATATTGAAAGTTAGTCTTGATTTAGAATTAGGAATTAAAATGTTTGATGAAATTTAGGCTCACCAGTTGATTTAGCTGCAATAACTTCTATTTCAACCTGAACATCTCTAGGAAGTCTTGCAACTTCTACACAAGCTCTAGCAGGTTTGATATCCCCTAGGTATTCATTATAAACTTCATTTATAGATGCAAAATCATCCATATTTTTTATAAAAACAGAAGCCTTAACAACATCAGCTAAAGTGTATTCAGCTGCTTCTAATATTGCTTTTACATTTTCTAAAGACTGTCTAGTTTGTTCTTTAATATCTTGCGATATAACTGTCATAGTTTCAGGAACGAAAGGAATTTGTCCAGATACGTATAAAGTTCCATTTATCTCAACTGCTTGAGAGTATGGTCCTATTGCTGCAGGTGCTTTTTTTGTATTTATTATTCTTCTCATAAATTTTATCCTCCTAATTATTGAATCTTAAGTCGATTATACCTCTTTTATTTCTTGAACTCAACACTAAAAATAAAATATATTAAGAAAATTATTGAAAAATATGATAAAATAAAAAGAAATAGAAATTTTTTTAAGAGGTGAATTATGCAGAGATTTACAGTAGAAGAAGAGTACTCAGGTTATATAGTTGGAGATTATTTGGTAAATATAAAAAATTATTCAAGAAGAGGTTTGAGAAATGCAGAAATATATTTAAATGGAAAAAAAGTTCGTTTAGATAAAAAAATGAAAGTTTTAAAAAAACAAAATAAACTTATAGTTGTAGAAAAGAAAAAAGAAACAGGAATAGCTCCTATAGAAATGGAACTAAAAATTGCTCACGAAGATAAAAATCTTTTAATTTTAGATAAACCTCCATACATTATAGTACATCCTACTCAAAAAAAAGTGGATAAGACTTTAGCCAATGGAATAGTAAATTATTTTCAAAAAATAGGAATGAATAATGAAGTTCCAAGATTTTACAATCGTTTAGACATGAATACTTCAGGACTTATAGTTGTAGCTAAAAATGCCTATTCACAATCTTTTTTACAAGATAAGGGAGAGGTAAAAAAATATTATCAAGCTATAGTTTTAGGCATTATGCCAAAAGATAGTTATTTGATAGAAAAACCTATAGGAAGAGTAGGTGATGATTTAAGAAGAATAGAGTTATCAACTGAAAATGGTGGACAAGAAGCTAAAACTTTAATAACGGTTTTAAAAAGATTTACCGATACAGGATTAACTCTTGTAGAAGCAGAATTATTTACAGGACGTACTCATCAGATTAGAGCACATCTTTCTTTAGAGGGTTTCGCTATTTTAGGAGATGAACTTTATGGTGGTAAAGATGAAAGAGCTCCACGTCAAATGCTACATTCATATAAATTAAAATATTTAGATCCAGAAACTAGATTATTAAAAGAAATTCAAGTAGAATTACCGGAAGATATGTTAAAAATTTTGTCATAAAAGATTAAAATTCAATCTTTAGATTTAGTTGACAAAAATGTACTCTTCAAGTATCATTGAAGAGTACAAAATAAAAACATGTATTGAAGAATTAATCAATATTTAATTTATTGAAAGTTTTTTAAAACACTTTAGGAGGAATTTAAATGGCAGTTAAAGTAGCAATTAACGGATTCGGAAGAATAGGAAGATTAGCATTAAGATTAATGGTTAACAACCCTGAGTTTGACGTTGTATCAATCAACGATTTAACAGACGCAAAAACTCTTGCTCACCTTTTCAAATATGATTCAGCTCAAGGAAGATTCAACGGAACAATAGAAGTTGTTGAAGATGGATTTGTAGTAAACGGAAAAGCTATCAAAGTTGTAGCTAAAAGAGATCCAAAAGAGTTACCATGGGGAGAGCTTAACGTAGATGTAGTTCTTGAGTGTACAGGAATATTTACAGATAAAACTAAGGCTGAGTACCATATTGCTGCAGGAGCAAAGAAAGTAGTTATTTCTGCACCAGCAACAGGAGATTTAAAAACTGTAGTTTACAATGTAAACCATAACATATTAGATGGAACAGAAACAGTTATATCAGGAGCTTCTTGCACAACTAACTGTCTTGCTCCAATGGCAAAAGTATTACAAGATAATTATGGAATCGTAGAAGGATTAATGACTACAATTCATGCATATACAAATGACCAAAACACTTTAGATGCTCCACACGCTAAAGGAGATTTAAGAAGAGGAAGAGCTGCTGCTGCAAACATCGTTCCTAACACAACTGGAGCTGCAAAAGCTATAGGATTAGTAATTCCTGAGTTAAAAGGAAAATTAGATGGAGCTGCTCAAAGAGTACCAGTAATAACTGGATCATTAACTGAGTTAGTAACAGTTCTTGAGAAAACAGTTTCAGTAGAAGAAATCAACGCTGCTATGAAAGCTGCTTCAAACGAATCATTCGGATACACAGAAGAAGAGTTAGTATCTACAGATATTATCGGAATCGAGTTTGGATCATTATTTGATGCAACTCAAACAAGAGTAATTACAGTTGGAGATAAGCAATTAGTTAAAACTGTTTCTTGGTATGACAACGAAATGTCTTATACTGCTCAATTAATCAGAACTCTTAAGAAGTTTGTAGAGTTATCTAAGTAATTAAAAGATAATATATAAAAGAATAGCGGAGCTCTCGGGTTCCGCTATTTTTAAAAACTTATAAAAAATTCGGAGGAAAAAACTTATGAAAAAAATAGTAACAGATTTAAATGTTCAAGGTCAAAAAGTTTTAATGAGAGTTGACTTTAACGTTCCTATGAAAGATGGAAAAATCACAGATGAAAATAGAATAGTTCAAGCTTTACCAACTATTAAATATGTTTTAGAAAATGGAGGAAAAGCTATAATTTTCTCTCACTTAGGAAAAGTAAAAACAGAAGAAGATTTAGCTAAAAGAGATATCTCTCCAGTAGCTGTAAGACTTGCTGAATTATTAGGAGTTTCAGTTAAGTTTATAAATGCAACAAGAGGAGAAGAGTTAGAAACTGCTATTGCTAACATGAAAGATGGAGAAGTAGTAATGTTCCAAAACACAAGATATGAAGATTTAGATGGAAAAAAAGAGTCTAAGAATGATACTGAGTTAGGAAAATACTGGGCTTCTTTAGGAGATTTATTTGTAAATGATGCATTCGGAACAGCTCATAGAGCACATGCTTCAAATGTTGGTATTGCTGCTAACATTGGAGAAGGAAAAACTGCTGCTGGATTCCTTATGGAAAAAGAAATAATGTTTATAGGAGGAGTTGTTTCGAATCCTTCAAGACCTCTTGTTGCTATATTAGGAGGAGCTAAAGTTTCTGATAAAATAGGAGTTATAGAAAATCTTTTAGATAAAGCTGATAAAGTTTTAGTTGGAGGAGCTATGATGTTTACTTTCCTAAGAGCTTTAGGAAAAGATACAGGAAAATCATTAGTTGAGGAAGATAAAATTGATTTAGCTAAATCTCTTTTAAAGAAAGCGAATGGGAAATTGATATTACCAGTAGATGCTGTTGTAACAAAAGAGTTCAACAATGATGCTGAGCACTTTACAGTTTCAGTAGATAACATTCCTGCTGACATGATGGGATTAGATGTTGGAGCTAAAACAGTAGAGTTATTCACAAAAGAGATAAATGGAGCTAAAACTGTAATTTGGAATGGACCTATGGGTGTGTTTGAAATGTCAAGCTTTGCTAAAGGAACAATAGGAGTTTGTGAAGCAATAGCTAACTTAACAGAAGCTACAACTATAATAGGTGGAGGAGATTCTGCTGCTGCTGCTATCCAATTAGGATACGCTGAAAAGTTCACTCATATTTCAACTGGTGGAGGAGCTTCTCTTGAATATTTAGAAGGAAAAGCTTTACCAGGTGTAGAATCTATATCAAATAAGTAAGATTAAAAAACTCTCAATTTTTGGGAGTTTTTTATTTTTTTGAAACTAAGGTAGAGAAAAATGTTGAAAAAAAGTATTTAATAAACTAAAATAAAATTAGAATTGAAAATATTTTTAGGGGGAATAAATGAAAATTAATTTAAAAGTATTAAGTTTAGCAATTTTAGTATTATCTTTGTCTGCTTGTACATCTAAAGAAGTTATAAAAACTTCAAAAATGAAAGATTACGAGCTAGTAATTACTCATTTTAATGACGTTCATGCAAGAGTTTATGAAGGTCCTGGAATAGGTTATGCTAAAATAGCCACAGTAGTAGAGGATTTAAAAGCAGATAACCTAAATAAAAATGTAATGGTTTTAGATGCTGGAGATAGTTTACATGGAACAACTTTTGCCACATTAGAAAGAGGAGATTCAATAGCAAAAGTGTTGGATAAAATAGGAGTTACAGCTATGGCACTTGGAAATCATGATTTTAACTATGGAAGTGCTAGAACAGAAGAATTAAACGCTAATACAAAAATGGAAATGTTGGCAACAAATGTTGTTAAAAAAAATGGTAAAAATTTTACTAAACCTTATATTATAAAAGAAATAGAGGGAAAAAAAGTTGGAATTTTTGGATTATCAACACCAGAAACATCATACAAAACAAATCCTAACAACGTAGCAGAAATAAAATTTTTAGAACCAATTGAAACAGCACAAAAAATAGTTAAAGAACTAAAAGCTTTAGGAGTAGAATTTATAATTGTTTTATCTCATTTAGGAGATGACGAAAGCACAAAAAAAGAGTGGAAATCTACGACTTTAGCAAAAACAGTTGAAGGAATAAATTTAATAATAGATGGGCACAGTCATACAGTTAGAGAAAGTAAAGAAGTTATAAATAATACTGTTTTAGTTCAAACAGGAGAGTATGGAAAAAATTTAGGAGTATTAAAAATTGATTTTGATACTTTAAATGAAGGAGCCGAAGCTATTGAATATACTCTTTTGAAAAAAGATCAAGTTACTGGAGTAAAAAATGCTGAAGGAAAAATAGAAGGCGGAGTAATTGAAAATAAAGAAGTTGCAGAGTATATTCTTAAAATAAAAACTGAACAAAATAAAATAACGGAAACTATAATAGGAAAAACAGAAGTAAAACTTATTGGAGACAGAGATGCAGTAAGGACATCAGAAACAAATTTATCTAATTTAATTACAGATGCAATGGTTTGGAAAAGTGGAGCAGATATGTCTTTAACAAATGGTGGAGGAATAAGAGCTTCTATTGAAGCTGGAAACATAGCAGTTGGAGATGTAATAACAGTTTTACCATTTGGAAATTATGTTATTGTAAAAGAATTAACAGGATCAGATATTAAAGAAGCTTTAGAACATGGACTTAAAAATGTTCCTAATAGTGCAGGTTCGATGGCTCAATTTGGAGGAATAACTTTAGAATTAGATTTAACGAAACCAGAAGGGCAAAAAGTATCAAATATTAAATTTAAAAATAAAAAGAAATTTGATTTGAATGCTAAATATAAAGTTGCTACTAATGATTTTATGGCAGTTGGCGGAGACGGATATTCATCATTTAAAGGAAAAAAAGAGATTGCTAACTATCCTGGATTAGATGAAGTTTTAGTTGAATACATAAAAGAAAAAGGAATAACTAGTAAAAATTTAGATAAAAGACTAAAAATAAAAAAATAAAAAGGTGACGGTGCTATATAAAATGGAAAAAATTAGAAAATATGGAATATTATTATTTATATTAGCTGGATTTATAATGTTTGGTTATGAAAAAACAAAAGTTTATCCAACTTTTGAAGGTGTTGCAGATGGATTTTATGATGATATTAAAGTTATAATTTCAGCAAAAACTAACAAAAAAGGAGAATTGAGAATAAGTAACATAGAAATAGATTCTAAAGATACTCCAGAAATAGCAGGGCCAGCAATACAAAAATTAAAAGCTGAAATAATGCAAAAGCAATCCCTAAAAATAGATATTGTTTCAGGAGCAACTTATACTTCGGAAGGAGTTATAGAAGCTTTGAAATTGGCAATGGAAAAAGCCAAAGAAGCAGAGGTTAAATAAAATTAAAAAGGATGATTGAGGCAAATAAAATGCTCAAATCATCCTTTTTTTTATAAAGATTAGTAGTTAGAAGGTGGTAAAATTCTAATTTCTACCCTTCTATTCGTAGCTCTTCCATCAGCTGTCGAATTAGAAGATATAAAGTTAGAAGCCCCATAACCTGTTGAAGACATTCTTCCAGATGCTACACCTCTTCTAACAAGGTATTTAGCAACACTTGAAGCACGATTTTGAGATAATGTTTGGTTGTATTGTACTGCTCCCACATTATCAGTAAATCCAGAAACTTGAACTCTAGATTCTGGATACTGAGTAAGAACAGAAGCTATAGAGTTTAAAGGCTCATAGAAAGACGATGAGATAGTTGAACTATTAGTTTGGAATGTAACTCCTCCAGGAAGAGTAAGATTGATATAATCTCCCTCACGAGTAACATTTACATTAGAGTTTCTAAGAGTGTCACGAAGCTCACGTTCTTGTTTGTCTCTATAAGCTCCCCATCCTAAACCAGCAAGAGCACCTATACCGGCTCCTATAAGAGTTCCTTTAGTATTTCCACCTATAAGTTGTCCAGCAAGAGCACCAGCAGCAGCTCCACCAAGAGATCCTTGAGTTCTTTTGTTAACTCTTCCAGTTTCTTGATCAATAAAAGGACTATTTGTACATCCAACTAAAAGTAACCCAGTTAAAATCGCAACAGCAGATTTTTTTCCTAATTTCATTATTTTAACCTCCTAATTATAAAATTAAATTCTCTTTAAATATATACTAAGAAATTTTTAAGAATCCTATTTTTTAATATTTTTTTATTAAAATAATTAAAATCTTAATATTTTCAAAGAAATTATACACTCGTAATAGATAAAAATCAATAATAAATAATTTTTTTAAAAAAAATAAAAAAAAGTTTGACAGATTATGATAAATATGATATTATTTTAAATGTCTTCAACAGACGTCGGAATATAGCGCAGTCCGGTAGCGCACCTGCCTTGGGAGCAGGGGGCCGCAAGTTCGAATCTTGCTATTCCGACCATTTATACAACTTAATAAAATTTTTATACGCGGGAATAGCTCAGTTGGTAGAGCGTCAGCCTTCCAAGCTGAATGTCGCCAGTTCGAACCTGGTTTCCCGCTCCAAAAAAAATGTGTCTGTAGCTCAGTTGGATAGAGCAACGCCCTTCTAAGGCGTGGGTCAGGAGTTCGAATCTCTTCAGACACGCCATTAATTCTATTATGGTGGTCGTAGTTCAGTTGGTAGAGCGCCAGTTTGTGGATCTGGTTGTCGCGGGTTCGAATCCCGTCGATCACCCCATAATAAAATTAAATATCATAATATGCGTCATTAGCTCAGCTGGTAGAGCACACGACTTTTAATCGTGTTGTCACAGGTTCAAGTCCTGTATGACGCACCACTATTTTGCGAGGGTGGCGGAATTGGCAGACGCACCAGACTTAGGATCTGGCGTTTCGACGTAAGGGTTCAAGTCCCTTCTCTCGCACCATTTAATAATTAGAGTTCTCGTAAGAGGACTTTTTTTTTCGTT
The DNA here is from genome assembly GCA_051648485.1 of Fusobacteriaceae bacterium. GTDB lineage: Bacteria > Fusobacteriota > Fusobacteriia > Fusobacteriales > Fusobacteriaceae > JAGNZR01. Next base: position 881 of record JBOFFH010000081.1, on the reverse strand, counting down.
AAACAAAGGAGAAAAAATGAGTGATTTTAAAAGTTTAAAAATTTCTGATAAATACTTAACAATATTAAAGAAAAAAGGAATAAAATCTCCAACAGAAATACAAAACCTTGCTATTCCATTTATAAAAGATGGAAAAGATGTAATAGGAGAAGCTTCTACAGGAAGTGGAAAAACTTTTGCTTATTTACTTCCAATTTTAGATGAGATTAAAATAGAAAAGAGCAGAGTTTCAACTTTAATATTAGTTCCAACTAGAGAATTGGCAATACAAGTAAAAAATGAAATAGACTTCTTAGATGAAGAAAAAAAATATAAATTAGCTTTAGTTTACGGAGGAAGAGAAAGTGGTAGAGGGCAAGAATCTTCTGATATAGTTGTAGCAACTCCAGGAAGACTTATAGAGCTTATAGAGAAAAATCTGATAGACTTATCGAAAATACAAACTTTAGTGCTAGACGAAGCTGATCAAATGATTTTATTAGGGTTTAAAAATGAAGTTGAAAAGATATTGGCTAAAGTCTCTAAAAAAAGACAAACACTTTGCTTTTCTGCAACTTTAAATAGTGAAGTCAAAAAAATGGCATATAGATATACAAGCGAAGCTAAATTGATAGTTGTTGAAAAAGATGAAGATGCAATAAAAAAAATAAAACAATATGTTGTAGAAACAACTGACAGAAGAAAAATTGATATTTTATGCAAAATGATAAATGAAGACAATCCTTTTATGGGAATTATATTCTGTAGAACAAAAGCAAGAGTTGATAAACTAGATGAAAGATTGCATGAAAAAGGATATTCTTGTCAAAAAATTCATAGTGATATTCCTCAAGCTAAAAGAGAAAAAATTATGAAAAGTTTTAAAAATTTAGAAGTACAAT
>JBOFFH010000080.1:0-2704 GCA_051648485.1 Fusobacteriaceae bacterium | reverse complement strand
TTTCAACTAATTTATCATTATTTTTATTTATTTCTATAATTTTTGAAATAGTTTCAGTTTTTTTCTTTTCTTCAGCTTTTTCTACCACTAAATTTTCAGTTCTCACTAAATCTCTATTCAGTGCTAAATTATCTTTTGTCCCTTTAACAGTTAAGTCTACCATAAGTCCACTTAATAGTGAGCTCATATCCCTTTTTTCACCAGCTTCAAAGATTGGTTCAATCTCGACTTGTTCAGGTTGGGACATAGTTTTTGGCTCATTAGATTTTACCACTAATTGACTCTCAATAACCATCTTTTTTCCACTAAAATAATTAATTTCTTCTAAATACTTAGCAATCAAATCTAATTTGGCTCTTTCAAAACTGCTTTTTACCATTTTAGTGGTATTTCCTCCAGCTTTAGTTATATAGTCTGTATAAACTATTTTCTCTATTTTAGATTGTTTTTCTTCTGGTAAAGAAAGATATTTAGCTTTCATGGCTTCTTTATTTTTCTGTTCTTGGGATTCCTGCAATTTAATTTCAAGCTGCTTTGACTCTAATTTAGCTTTTTTCTCTTTAGCCAACTCCTCTTTGTCCAGCTGCTCTTTTTGGGCGTTCATAAACTCCTCATGCCAGTTCTGGGCTATCGTTCCATCAAAGTACTTGCCGAAACTAGACTTAGCATTGGTGTTTGTATACAGCACCGCTCCTCTGGTGTAATCGTATCCATACTTTTTTATAGCTTTCTCTACTTTTCCTTCCATAGTTGTAAGAGTTTTAGCTTTTTCAGGTAGAAGAGCTAAGAGCTCACGAGTTTCTTTAGTAACCTCTGATTCTATTATAGGTAAATCTGACATTAATTCTTTTATCTGATTAGTTATTTCAAATTCTTCTTCCAAAGGATTAAACTCTAAAGATTTTTTTATAAAAGGCTTGTTATGAGTTTCGTCAAACCATATTTCAAAATATGATAATTCTGAACCTTTTTCATTATTGAATCTAAATCTTGATATAACTTTATTTTCATTTAAAAGTTGAAAAGCTTCATTTAAAAGTTTTAAAGTACCAGAAATATTTTTCTTCTTCCAAGACAACGGAACTCTACTTGCTAAAAATTTTGAATATCTCCTAACATAAAGTTCTTTGTTTCTCCATTTAGTTATCATCATGTATAGAGTTCTTGCTACTGCATTTTCGATTTGTAATAAATCTTGTCTATCAAAGTATAAATAACCTTTTCTTATAATATTATCATAAAAATGTCCTGTAAATTTTACTTGTATGACCTCTTTTATTTTAGAGTTTCTAAAGCATTTTATCATTTCAGGATTTTCAATTTTTTGTGCCTCTGAAAATTGTATAGTTCTTATACTAAACATATTTGTTTGAATATTATCAGATACAATTTTTCTAGCTTCATTAGAATAAAATAGATTATTGAACTCATAGGTTGTTCCACTCAAAATTTTAAGTCCTGCTTTTACCATTTTTACAGTCTTCCCAGAATATGCAACTCTCATTTCAGAAATTAAAGTAGTTATGTCTGTATATATTGTTTGATCATGTCCGTTAGCTTTATATAATTTCATAAGAGCAAAGAAGATTTTCTCTTCAAAATCTCCTGGAATCCTATATTCAGCTAGTGGAGTTACTTTTAAATATTGGTTATTTGTATTGTTGAATTCATAAGTTATAATATTATTTTTATTTATTCTTTTATTTTTAGTGAACAATGGATACTCTATTGTATTCATTTCTACTCTAATTAATTCTTCATTGTTATCTATATCATAAAGTGTTTCCATATCATAATTTTCTGAACTTTGACTCCATTTCACCTGCTGGATAGTCACGCCACCATTATCTTCCTTTTTATTTTTCAACCTAAAATCCCCTTCCCTATTATGTACCTTTATCAGTTATTTTTTTGTTTTTGTTTTTAAAATTAATGTTAAATCTTTAAAAAAATTATGTTATTTTATCAGACAATAAGGATTATACAACTTTTATTCCTATAAAACAATACTTTTTTTATGTTATTTCATCAGATACATAATTTTTTTATTAGTAAAAAAAACTATGTACTTTCATCAGATTATTATGTACCTTTATCAGACTTATTATGTACCTTCATCAGACTTATTATGTACCTTTATCAGACTTATTATGTACCTTCATCAGACTTATTATGTACCTTTATCAGATATTTTCATGCTCAAACCCTTGATGTTAAAAGCGTTGTGGCGACCGTAAATACAATACAATATATATAACAAAAAACAACTACAGATTTTTTTTAAAAAATGTCGTAGTATTTTTTTAAAAAATTGTATTGAAAAAAAGATAAAAAAATCTGATGAAAGTACATAGTCGATAATTCCATAAAATTAACAAACAAATATTTAGATCTTTACCAATTCAAAAATATTTTAAATTTATGTAAAAAAAAAGAGGATTTCACAAATTTGTAGAATCCTCTTCTAAAAATATATTTAAAATCGATTTAAATTAATCTTAGAGCCTTTTTAAAGTGCTTCTGACACTTTTTAGCAAACTATGTAAGGGTTACAATTATAAAGCGCCTTATAGAGGCTCTAATAAAGATTTTCAAAATTCTTCATTCAATTTAATAATTTCTTCTACAATGAGTTTTTTTCTAGAAAATTTAAAACTTTTTTCAAGAAAAGGATTCATCTCAGATTGATTAGTTTTTAACAAAT
>JBOFFH010000079.1:0-9931 GCA_051648485.1 Fusobacteriaceae bacterium | reverse complement strand
ATACATTCTTATGCCATTGGCAACAAGAGGATAAAAAAAAGAGGCTATTTTTTGGATAGCCTCTTTTGTATTGATTGAAAAACTATTTTTAAGAAAGATGCTAAAAAAATTCCAGCACTTCCTCCATAAAAATCTATTTTAACATCTTTTAGAGTTGAAATTCTTCCTGGAATTTTAGACTGATAAAGTTCATCAAAAAATCCGAAAATTAAAATAAAAAAGAAACTTAAAACAAATTTTTTAAAAGTTAATTTGCCTAAAGAAAGTATAAAAAGGAATCCTAAAAAAAAATAGATAAAAACATGAGCCCATTTTCTAACGTTAATTCCTAATACTTTGTAACTTATTCCTAAAAAATGTCTAAAATCTGCAGTTTGAGCTTTAGAAACTAATCCTGGTTGACTGGAAAAATAAAAAATAGCCAAAATTGTTGTTACAAATAAAATTCTACTTAAGTTTTTCATAATAATTTTTAGAAAGGAAACTCGTCTTCATCAAAAGAGTCATCCGCAACTTCAGTAGCAGCAGCTTTAGGTGCAGGATTAGGTGCAGAGTAACTAGGAGCTGATGAATATGTTTGGTTTTCTCCATAAGATTTAGGTTCAAGAAATTCTACAGTTTCCACAAGAACATCATAAGATGTACGTTTTTCACCATTTATTTCAAATCTATTCATTTGTAATTTTCCATTTACAGCAACTTTTTTTCCTTTTCTCAAATACTCACCAATAAGTTCAGCAGTTTTTCCAAAAGCTACACAGTTTACAAAATCAGGTTCCTCTTTTTTAAATGGATTATCCACAGCTAATGAAAATCTTGAATAAGCTTTTCCGCTTTGTCCAAATTTTAACTCGGGGTCACGAGTTAGTCTTCCAATTAATATTACAACGTTCATAATATACCTCCAAAATGTTTTATTGTATTCGCTATACTATGAATTATAACAGAAAATTCCTTTAAAACAAAATGAAAAATTTTAAATTAAAATCTAAATGGAAATATGCTATAATGAAAGACAGAATAAGTAAAAAAAGAGGAGTGATTCAATGAAAACTGCAGTACTTTTAGATACAAGTGCAATAATGTATAGAGCCTTTTATGCGAACCCTCATTTTAAAACAAAAAATGAACACACAGGAGCAGTTTATGGATTTATAGGAACACTTCTTAAAATAATAAAAGAGTTCACTCCAGATTATATGGCGGCAGCTTTTGATGTATCTCGTAGTTCACTGAAAAGAACAGAGATTTATGGCGGTTATAAAGCCAAAAGAGAAGCGGCACCAGAGGATTTAATAAGTCAAATTTCAAGAATAGAAGAACTATTAGACTGTTTTAACATAAAAAGATTTAAAGTGCCAACTCATGAAGCCGATGATGTGCTAGGAACTTTAGCAACTAAACTCAGTCAAGAAAATTATAAAGTAATTGTAGTTACTGGGGATAAGGATTTAGCTCAGATAATAGATAAAAATATCAGTATAGCTCTTTTAGGAAAAGGAGAGGGAAAGGATGGTTTTAAAATTCTTGCAACAGACAGTGATGTTGTAGAACATTTAGGGGTTCACAGTGATAAAGTTCCAGACTTATTTGGTTTAGTTGGAGATACAAGTGATGGAATTCCAGGTGTTAGAAAAATAGGACCTAAAAAAGCTATTCCTATGTTAGAAAAATATGGAAACTTAGAAGGAATTTATGAAAATTTAGAATTTTTAACAGAACTTCCTGGAATAGGAAAATCTTTGATACAAAATATGATAGAAGACAAAGAGTTAGCTTTTTTAAGCAGAAAACTGGCTATAATAGATAAAAATCTAGAAGAATTGAAAGATGTTAAGGGGGAAGACCTCAATTATGGAGAAGACACCGAAAAACTTAGAGAATTTTATACTCGTTTGGAATTTAAGATGCATCTAAAAAGACTAGTTGATAGTGAATTAAAATCGATTGATAAAGTGTCTGAGAAAAAAAATGTTGAAATAAATTTGGATAATTCTGAAAAAAAAATAGAAAAAAAACTTCAAAATAATCTGACTTTAAATTTTCAAAGTGAACAAATAGAAAAAGAACTAATAGATGTTGAAATTAAAGAAAAATTTGATTTTGAAACTCATTTTTTTAAAGTTGTAAACAATTTAGAAACTTTTGAAAATATGAAAAAAGAAATTTTGGAGATTGAAAATAAAAAGATTTCTATTTTTGGGAAAAAAATAGCTTTAGCCATTTCAACAGAAAAAAATAGTTATTTTATTCCGCTCAAGTATGAGGGACTTTTTGTGAAAAATCTAGAATTAGATCTTTTAAATACTTTTTTCAAAAATGAGTTAAAGATTTTTACTTATGATCTAAAATCTATATTGGAACTTGGAATAAAAGTAAAAAAAGAGGATATTATTTTAGACATTATGATAGGTTATCACCTTTTAACTTCTAGCTCAAAATTTAGTTTAGAACTTATAATGAATGAATATTTCAATGAAAGTTCATTAACATATGAGGAACAGTTTAAAAAGAAACTTCCAGAAGAATTAGATTCAGATCTTTTAGCTGAGTATTTAACTAAGTCAAGTAAAATAATCTCTTTGGTAGGAATCACTATTTTAAATGAATTAAAAAAAGAAAATTTAGAAGAAGTATGGAAAAAAATAGAACTCCCTCTTATAGAAGTACTCTATGATATGGAAAAAAATGGAATAAAAATAGATACTGCTTATTTTAAAAGTTTAGAAATTAAGTTTAATGAAAAATTAGAAGGCATCAAATCTAGTATTTATAAATTGGCAAAAAAAGAATTCAATATAAATTCACCTAAACAGTTAGGAGAAATTTTATTTATAGACATGAACCTTCCAATTTTGAAAAAAAATAAAACAGGTCCTTCTACAGATGTAGATGTGCTAGAAGGTTTAAGAGATATGGGATTTGAAATAGCGGAACAACTGTTAGAACATAGAAAGTTATCGAAGCTAGTTCAAACGTATGTTGAGCCACTTCCAAAATTGGCTGATAAAAAAGGTAGGCTTCATAGCTCTTTCAATCAAATAGGAACAGCTACAGGAAGACTTTCTTCTTCTAATCCCAATCTACAAAATATTCCAGTGAAATCAGAAGAGGGAATTTTACTGAGAAAAGGATTTGTTGTAGAACCTGGAAAAAAACTTTTAGGAATAGATTATTCTCAGATAGAACTTCGTGTTTTAACAGAGTTTACAGAGGATGTCAATTTAGTAAAAGCTTATAAAGAAAATCAAGATTTACATGAAATGACTGCTAGAAAAATTTTCGATTTAAAAGGCGAAACCTCAGTGACTAGAGAGCAACGAACAGTAGCTAAAATCGTGAACTTTAGTTTAATTTATGGGAAAACTGCTTTTGGATTGGCTAAAGAGCTAAAAATATCAAATAAAGAAGCAGTAACATACATAGATGCATATTTCAGCCAATATCCGAGAGTAAAAGAGTTTGAAATGGAAACTTTAGAATTTGCACAAGAACATGGCTATGTAACGACTCTTTTTGGAAGAAAAAGAGAGATAGAGGGAATTAACTCTAGAAATAGAACTTTAAAAATGCAAGCTGAAAGAACAGCTGTCAATACAATAATTCAAGGTACAGCAGCAGAAATTATTAAGGTGGCTATGGTAGATATTTATGAATTTATTAAGGGTAAAGAGTCTATAAAACTTGTTCTTCAAGTTCATGATGAACTTATTTTTGAAGTGGATGAAGAAAAAGTAGATGAATATAAAGAGAAAATAGAGAATCTTATGACAATGGCAGTAAAATTTAAAAATGTAAATTTAGAAGTAAATGGAGAGATAGGAGATTCTTGGGCCGAAACAAAATAAAGGAGTGAGTGAGAATTGTCTTATACTCAAAAAGTAAAAAAAGAGGTTATGAAAATAGAAGATTTACCACAATTAGAGATGTTGGGAGAGATAAGATCTCTTTTAAACAGTAAAAATGGAATTTTTTCTAATAAAATAGAACTAAAATTAGAAAATATAACTTTAGCTAGCAGATTTTATGGACTTTTACAAGAAACTAGTAAATTAAAAATATTGATAAAATATTCAATAAGTAAAAATTTTGGAGAACATAAAACATACACAGTAACTATTCCCAATCAAAAAGGTTACAAAGAGTTTTTGATTAAATTAAATGGAATAACTAATAGTGTTATAATAAATCACGATGAGCTTTTAAGAGGGACTATAAGAGGATATTTTCTTTATTCTGGATATTTAAAAGATCCACAGAAAGAGTATGCTATGGATTTTTTTATAGATTCTCAAGATTCAGCAGATGAACTTCATAGTTTATTGCTGGTACTCGGAAAAAAAGCTTTTCAAGCTTTGAAAAAATATAAATATTTAGTTTATTTAAGAAACGCAGAAGATATAATGGATCTCTTAGTGAGTATGGGGTCAATTAAAGAATTTTTTAAATATGAAGAAACAACTATGATGAAAGATTTAAAAAACAAAACTATCAGGGAAATGAATTGGGAAGTTGCAAACGAAACAAAAACTTTAGATTCAGCCAATAGGCAGATAAAAATGATTGAGTATATTGATAAATTTTATGGATTGAACAGTTTAAGTCCCGTATTAAAAGAAGTGGCAGTAGTAAGATTACAATATACCGAAAGTTCTCTTCAAGAAATATCGGAAATTATAGGTATATCCAAATCGGGAATAAAAAATAGATTTAGACGTTTAGAGGATTTCTATAAAACTTTGTTAGAAGAGGAAAGAGAAGTGGAGAATTGATGAAAATAATTTATGATGTATTCAGTTTAAAAGAAAAGTTGAAAAATAGTTACATAGCAATTGGAAATTTTGATGGAGTTCATATAGGGCATAAAGAGCTCATAAAATCAGCAGTAAAATCAGCAAAAAGGCACAGCGGAATTTCGGTTGTATTCACTTTTTACAATCATCCTAGAGAAGTTATTGAACATCACGAAACTCCTAAACTTATAAATAGTGTAGAGGAAAAAAGCTATCTTTTAGAAAAATTAGGTGTCGATTACTTGGTTCTTCAGCCTTTCAATAAAGAATTTTGCAATCTTTCAGCAGAAGAATTTATAGAAAAAGTTATGAAGCAGCAATTGAACAGCAAAGAGATATTTGTAGGATTTAATTTTGGTTTTGGTAAAAATAGATCTTATGGAGTAAAAGAACTCCAAGAAATCTGTGATTATTATAAAATAAAAGTGAGAGAAATCAAGCCAATCAAAGTAGACGAAAAGGTTATAAGTTCTACTTTGATAAGAAAACTTATTTTGAATGGGGATTTACCAGAAGTGAATCACTTTTTAGGAGAACCACTGACTATTATAGGTGAGGTGATTCACGGAAAAAAATTGGGAAGAACAATAGGTTTTCCTACAGCTAACTTAGAAAGAAAAGATAAAGCTTATCTTCCATATGGAATTTATGGGGCAGTTGTAAAAATAGTAAATGAAAATAAAGAGTATAATGCAGTCGTTAATATAGGCAAAAATCCAACTTTAAAACCTGGAGAAAAAAGTATAGAAGTTCATATTTTAAATTTTTCAGGGGATCTGTATGGAAAAAAAATAATAGTTCAGCTGATAAAACATATAAGAAAAGAAATTAAATTTTCAGGAATAGATTCTTTAAAAGAGCAAATAACTAAGGATATAATCGAGTGGAAAAATTATCTAGTGAATCTAGAGAAGGGAAATGAAGATGGAACTTATATTTAATTTAAATAATTTTAAAGGTCCTTTAGACCTTCTTCTACATATGGTAGAAAAGAAAAAAATAAAAATAGAAGACGTTAAAATTTCAGAGCTTATAGATGAATATCTAGAACTTATTGAAAATTTTAAAAAAGATAGTCTAGAACTAAAAGTAGAGTTTGTTTTAGTGGCTAGTGAACTTTTAGAAATAAAAGCTTTGGAAATTATAAAATCTCAACAAAAAGAATTGAAAGAAAAAGAATTAAAAAAGCGTCTTATAGAATACAAAGTATTGAAAGAGTTAGCAAGCGAAATTGGAAAACTTCAAAACGAGTATAATATATCTTATTCTAAAAAAGAAGGAAGAAAAATAATGAAAAAACCTTCTAAAGAAATACTTTTGAAAAATTTGAAGCAGATGGATCTTTTTACTCATTATACAAGATATATGCAAAAATTAGAAAATGAATTTTTAGAAATAAACTTAGAAAAAGATTACTCTTTGGAAAAAGAAAGTGAGGATTTATATATCTATTTAGCAGAAAAAGAAAGGACTTTAGATTCAGTTTTTTCTAGAGCTCAAACTAAAACACATTTGATTTATATGTTTTTGTCTCTTCTAGAACTTTATAAGGATGGACATATTCTTATAGAAAATGAAATTATAAAGAGAAGGGAGAAACCAGGTGTTTAAAAGTGGAATTTTAATGATGTTAGTTATTCTTACGAGCAGAGTTTTAGGACTTGTTCGTTCAGTTGTATTGGCTTATTATTTTGGAGCTGGAGCCTTTACAGATGCTTATTACAGTGCTTTTAAAATCAGTAATTTTTTTAGACAACTTCTAGGAGAAGGTGCACTTGGGAATTCTTTTATTCCTCTTTACAATGACAAACTGGTAGAAGATGGAGAGAAAAAATCTAAAGAATTTATATTTTCAGTTTTAAATTTAGTTTTTGTTTTTAGTAGTTTAGTAACAATATTGACTATAGTTTTTTCAGATTCTATTATTCAATACACAGTTCAAGGATTTGATGAATCAACTAAACAATTAGCTTCAAGACTTTTAAAAATAATGTCTTCTTATTTTCTCTTTATAAGTTTATCGGGAATGGTATGTGCAGTTTTAAACAACTTTAAACAATTCCTAATTCCAGCAAGTACAGGTATATTTTTTAATTTAGTTCTTATACTTTCTTCAATTTGGGCTGGGAAAACTAATTTAGTAGATATATTGGGCTATGGAGTTGTAACTGCGGGAGTATTGCAACTTTTAGTAGTTTTACCATCTTTTTTCAAGATAATGAAAAAGTATAGTTTTAAGATAGATTTTTCAGATAAATATTTATGGAAAATATTCGTTATGTTGGGACCTATGTTGATTGGTATAGTATCCAAGCAAGTAAATACAGTAGTGGATCAATATTTTGCTTCTTACTTAAATACAGGTGGTGTTTCAGCTCTTGAAAATGCTACAAGATTGTATAATCTTCCAATAGGAATGTTTGGAATAACAATTTCCACCATAATATTTCCAACTTTGGCCAAAGCCATTTCTAACAAAAGAATGGATATAGTGAGAGACAATTTTGAGAAGGGTTTGAATGTTCTTATGTTTTTAGTTATTCCTTCAACATTTGTATTTACTTTTTATTCAGAAGAGATAATAAATTTAACTCTTTCATATGGTAAATTTGATGCAGAGGCAGCAAAAGTAACAGCTGAATCATTATTTTACTACTCTTTAGGTCTTTATTTTTATACAGCTATTCACTTAGTTACAAGAGCTTTTTATGGAATGAAAAATAGTAAAGCTCCAGTAAAATTCTCTGTAATTTCAGTAGTTGTAAACATATTTTTAAACTGGTTACTAATAGATAAAATGCAATATCGTGGTTTGGCACTGGCAACTTCAGTGGCAGCAGGGGTAAACTTTTTTGCACTAATATTTGTATTTAGTAGAGACTATATTGAAATTCATTATAAAAAATTAGGATTATTTTTAGCTAAAACTCTTATAAGTTCTTTAGCGGCAATAATGATTAGTTATAAGATAGAAAATATATTTTTAAAACTTTTAGTTTTCACGGCAGTTTATGGAATATTTTGGGCGTATCCAATATATAAAAAAAGAATGGAAGTTTTTATTTAAATGAAAGGAAAACTTATGAAAAAAAAAATAAAAAAAGAAGAAGAAAAACACACAAAAAAAAATAGACATAAAAAAATAGGATTACCTCCTGAAACTGTTTTTTACACAGGAGAGAGAAAAAATCAAAAAATAAATATAGAGTCTTATTCATACAATGAATTTGAAATTAATCATAAAAATCTAAATTCATTAGATGAAATCCAACTAATTTCAGGAAATACGAATTGGATAAATATAGATGGAGTTCATAACACTGATCTGGTAGAGGAATTTGGAAAAATATTCAATATAGATAGTTTTATCTTGGAGGATATGGTAAATGTTCAGCATAGACCAAAACTTGAAGAAAGGGAAGAATACATTTTCATAATTATAAAAATGTTGAAATTGAATCCACAAAATGGAGAGATAGAGTCAGAACAGTTTTCTATGATAATTGCAGAAAACTATCTTCTTACTTTTCAAGAAATTTCAGGTGATGTATTTGATTTGCTCAGAAAAAGAATAAATAGTGGTGTAAAAAAACTCAGAAAAAAAGGACATGATTATTTAGCTTATTGTATTTTAGATATGATAATAGATAACTATTTTTTAGTTTTAAATGGAATGGATGAAAAAATAGATGATTTGGAGGAAAAATTAATAGACAATCCAGATAAAGATGATATGGAAAGAATAATGGTGCTAAAAAAAGAATTTTTAAATTTAAAAAGATCAATTGTTCCAGTAAGGGATATAATGATGAAAATGAATTATTCAAGAGAAATAAGCGTTTTTAAAGAGGATATGGGGATATATCTGAATGACTTACATGATCACATACTTTTGATAAATGAGATAATAGAGAGTATGAACAGTAGAGTAACAAGTTTAGTAGAGGTATATAGATCTACTTTGAATATAATGATGAATGAAACAATGAAACTTCTTGCTGTCGTTTCAACTATATTTGTTCCTCTTACTTTTATAGCAGGAATTTATGGAATGAATTTTGAAATAATGCCGGAATTAAAATGGCAATTTGGATATTTTGGAGCTTTAGTAAGTATGTTTATTATAGGGTGTGGAATGATTTACTATATTAGAAAGAGAAATTGGATATAGTGGGGGGGAAAAGTGTTTTCAAAACTGTTTCAAAAAAAAGCCAATGTAGAGAAAGAATTAAATGAAAAAATGAAACAATTAGAATTAAAATTACAAGAAAAAGAAATTGAACTGAAGAGGTTTGAATTGAGAGAAAAAATTGGAAAATTCAGTCCAGTAAGGTTTGAAGAAATTCAACCAAAAGAAATTAAAAAATCAAAAGAGATTGAAATTCAGCAGTTCAATCCTAAACAAATAGAAATATTTGAAAAAAATTTAAGAGATTTGAAAAATGAAAATCAACTATTAAAAAAAGAAATTAATAATTTGAAAGATAAAAATAATGACTCTTTGCTGTTATTGAAAAATCATAAATATAGAATTACTATGGAAAAATTTTATATAGGAACAAAATTTAATGAGATTTTAATTGAATTCAATGAATTACAAATTAATTTTATAGATCAATTAAACGATGAAAGTTGGAATCTTTTAGATGGTGGATTAAAAAATTACACAGAGGCTAAAAAACAATATCTCAATCTAAAATTAGGGAAAATCAGTTTTGATATAAAAACTGGAGCATTAAAAGGTGAAAGAATAAATAAAGTGTTTTCTAAAAATAGAAAATTTTGCACTTATATGAATGAAAACTATTTTGAATTTATGAGTGATATTTCAGGATATAATTTTAAAGAACTTTCTCAAGAAGGTTTTAAATTTGAACAAATAGAAGAACTATTGGAAAAAAAAATACAGTATGAGAAAGAGTTTAAACTTTAAGAATAAGAGGATAGTGAGGTAAATGATGAAAAATATATTAGTGGGAGTCACAGGAGGAATAGCAGCTTATAAAAGTGCCAATATAGTCTCTATTTTAAAGAAAAAAGGTTATAATGTAAAAGTTATTATGACAAAAAGTGCTACAGAAATAATAACTCCTTTGACGTTAGAAACTCTTTCAAGAAATAAAGTTTATGTGGATATG
>JBOFFH010000078.1:0-5741 GCA_051648485.1 Fusobacteriaceae bacterium | reverse complement strand
AATCTGTGTGTGATTCAGGAAGAAATCTCAACTTACTTTGAGTACTATTCAAAAATCCTTTTCCATAAATTCCACCAGAACCTATAGCTATCATAGATTGAATTACATTCCAACCACTTCCTAAAACATCTGATTCAGGGTTTATAAATGTAAGTATTCTTTGTTTTTGATAATCTTTCAATAAAAAGTTATAAGCTATTGGAATAAAAGCTAAACCAGCAATTGCCATGGTCAGTAAAACTCTCCAATTTATACCATTTATAAAAATAACAACAAGATATATTCCTACTAAAGTCAAAGAAGTCCCCAGATCTGGTTGCTTGGCTATAAGTAAAAAAATAGGTAAAAAATGAATAAAAGAAAAGAAAACTTTTTTAAAACCATCATTTCTATTGAGATTATATTTTCTTACTAAATAATCTCCAAAAGTAAGAATTATAAAAAGTTTCGCAAACTCTGATGGTTGAATTACAATAAATTTTAAATCTATCCATCTTTGAGCCCCCAATCTTTTTGTTCCAAAAATAAATACAGAAACGAGCATAATGACGTTAAAGCCATAAATTAATTTTGAATATTTCTCATATTCTTTGTAATCTATCAATGAAAATATAAAATAAGCTATTAACCCTATAACTCCAAATGTAATCTCCTTGTAAAAAAAACTAAGGGTTCTATTAGAAGTTGTACTGTAAATACTCATGAGACTCAAAGAAAGAATCGCCAGTGCATTCAGCGGCAATCTATAACTTATTTTTTTTATTAGTTTTAATCTTTTTGAATTCATACAATTACTTTCCTGTATGACCGAAACCACCACTGCTACGAGAGGTAGTGTTCAGTTCATGGGTGCATTCGAAATCCATATGGTAAACTTTATTCAAAACTAATTGAGCTATTCTTTCTTCATTCACAATTGTATAAGCATCTTTACTCAAGTTTACAACTATTATACCTATTTCGCCACGGTAATCAGAATCTATTGTACCTGGACTATTTAAAAGAGTTATTCCATATTTTAATGCCATTCCACTTCTAGGTCTCACTTGAACTTCATAACCTCTAGGTATCTCTAAAAATATTCCTGTGGGTACCAAAGCTCTTTCTAAAGAGTTCAAAGTTAGAGGTTCAGATATATTTGCACATATATCCATACCTGCTGCTTCTTCTGTCATATATTTTGGAACTTTTATTCCTGATTTAGTTATTATTTTAACTTTTACTTTTTCCATTATAACTCTCCTAAAACTGTTATAGAGTATCTGTTTTCATCAAAAATCTCTTCTGCTAAAGCTTTTATATCTTCCAAAGTAACTTTAGAAATTATCTCGTTTATCTCTTCCACTGTTATTACTTTTCCATAAAGTAAGTATGAGTTCCACATTCTTACCATTTTACCACGGCTATTTTCCAGGGCAAAAGTTAGCATACTTATTATTTGATTTTTAGCTCTTTCCAGCTCTCTAGGCTCCAATGAATTAGCTTTTATAGACGCCAATTCCTCTTTTATCAATTCTATTACTTCTTTGTAATTTTCTTTTGAAGTTCCTGCATAAACACTGAAAACTCCTCCTTCACGATAGTTAGTTGTGTAGCAATACACAGAATAAGCCAACCCTCTTTCCTCTCTTATTTTTTGAAAAAGTCTTGAACTCATATTTTCTCCCAATACGTTTGAAAGTATTGAAAGTGCATAACGTTTGTCATCTAACATGCTAAGTCCTGGAGTGTTAAAACACAGATGCACTTGATTGCAATCTCTCGCTATATAGTTTTCTCCAGTATTTATTGAGAATTTTTCCGTTGGAGCTGGTCTTAAAGCTTTTTTCTCTATATTTCCAAAACTATTTTCCAATTTTTCAAAAACTTCATCTAAATTTATATTTCCAGCTATAGAGATTCCCATGTTTTCAGGAACATATCTTCCATTGAAATAATTCATAAATTTTTCTCTGTTTATTCCTTTTAAGCTTTCTTCACTTCCCAATACGTTGTTTCCATAAAGATTTCTAAGAACAAAATCAATATTTTCATCATGAACTACTTCTTCTGGAATATCTTCATACATTTTTATCTCTTCTAAAATTACATTTCTTTCTTTTTCTAAATTTTCTTCAGTGAAAGTTGAGTTTTCAAACATCTCATGGAAAACTTCGAGTGCCACATCAAGTTTTGAAGATAACATTTTCACATAATAACAAGTTGTATCTCTACTTGTATAAGCATTGATAGAACCACCGTTGTCATCGATAAGTTCTGAAAGCTCCTTGGCAGAATATTTATCAGTGCCTTTAAAAAGCATATGTTCTATGTAATGAGAAATTCCATACTCATCCGGAGTTTCATTTATCGCTCCTGTTTTTACAAAAATTCCCATGGTAAAACTTTTGATATCTTCGACCATTTCCATCAACACTGGAATTCCATTTTTTAAATATTTTATTTCAATCATGAGTTCACTTCCTTTTTAGTATTCTGCTTTATTCATAAAATAGATTCCCAAAACTAAAAATATTAGATTTGGAATCCAATTTCCTAAAAATGGATTGATCATTCCATTTTTTCCAAAGGCTTCAAAAACTCCTTGAACCAAATAATAACCATATCCAAAAATCACTGCCACCATTATACTGAGACCTGAGCCTCCTCTTACATAGCTACTTCCCAAAGACAAACCTATAAAAGCAATAACAAAACTGGCAAATGGAAAAGAATAACGTTTTGCAAGTTCTTGAACAAAACTTCTTCTATCTCCACCTATATTAGTTAAATTAATCATCTCTTTTTTAAGTTCACGGTTGGTCAAAACTCTAGGATCTTTTCCCAAAGTTATAAAACTTTTAGGTGATTCATTATAAATTTCTGAAGAATACTCATCGAAATATTGCGATTCAGTTCCTGAAGATATATGTACACCTTTAAATTGCCATATTTTTTTATCAGGATCAAATTTTCCACTTTCGGCAACTAAAACTCCTTCTACAGCATTAAACTCTGAATTTAGTTTGATCAATTGAATTTTTTCACCTGTATTTTTAATTCTGTCTATTTTTTGTATAAAATATACTAGATTATTTTCTCCTCTTAAAAAAGCATCATTTTTCGTTTCAGGAAGAGTTGCATCTTTAGAATCACTTTTTCTCAAAATTCTAGATTGCTCATAAGCTTTAGGAACTACCCTATCACTTATATAAAAAATTCCTAGTGAGATAATAAAAGAGATTATCATTGGAAAAACTACAATTCTTTTAAAACTTATTCCAGATGTTTTCAAAGAGATAATCTCCAAATTACTTGCCATACTGTTCATAGATATAAGGCCTCCCAAAAGAATTGAAAGTGGAGCAACATCTACAGCAGTTCTAGGAATTAAAGTCATCAAATAATAAAATGATTCAATAGGTGTCATAGCTCCATTACTTACATATTTTATCACTCTAAAAATTTGACTAAGTATAAATATATTAAGAAAAGCCATAAAACTTAAAGAACAGTATCTTATAAAAATTTTACTGATATGTATATCTATTTTTTTCAATCATATCACCTTGCTTTTTTTGTTATAAAACCAATATGTTACCACGATAAGTAACATATTTGGGGACCAAACCCCAATAAAAGGTGTTATTCGACCTTTGTATGCCATAACTGTCATTATATTTAGTAAAACTATATATAAAAATATCACTAAAAGACTAAGAGCGAAACTTGCTCCTTTTCCACTTCTGTGATGCCCAGTCGATAAAACTACTCCTAAAATTCCTAAAATAATTGTTGATAAAGGCACTGCTATTTTTTTATTTATTTCAACCAAATATTCTATTCTTTTTTCCGGAACATTTTTGTATTCCCTATATAAAGTTAAAACACCTTTTGTTTCTAATTCTGAAATTTTCAATTTAAAATTAGAGGCATAAGCTGAAAGAGGAATTTTTTTCTCCAAAAAATTTCCTTTTAGGTCTAAAGCTCCATCTTTTTTAAATTTATAGAAATCAGAGCTTCCCAAAACTAAAGCATCATCTCTCCAAAAAGCTTTTTCACCGATTAAAACAGTGGGATAATCGAGGTCTTTTTCTTTTTGAAAAATCAAAACGCCCTCTCCTTTTTCACCCTTGTCATCCATTTTATTTATGTATATATTAAAATCGTTTATATCACTTATAAAAGTTTTATCTTTCAATTGAAAAACTGGATTTTCACCAGCTATTTTCACAGTTATATATTGAAGTTTTTCAAAAGATCTTGGAATTATACTTTCTTGAAGAAAAAATATAAACCCTGTTATAACGAAACAAAGTTTAAATACAGGTTGCATCATTCTTTTTAAGCTTATTCCCATAGAAGTCAAAGCTGTTGTTTCACTATTTTTTGTAAGTTTAGAAAAAGTTATCATTATCCCTAAAAAAACTCCCATAGGAATAGTCTGACTCAACACTGGTGGCAGATAAAAGGAAAGTATTCTTGCAGTATCAATTAGCGATATCCCTCTCACTAAAATATTTTCCATCATGGTAACTATTATATCTATTAGGAAAATAAAAGTAAACACTGAAACTGCAAAAATAACTGGTAATTTTAACTCTTCTAAGATATATTTTTCAAATATTTTCATAGAATTCTCCTAAAAAATTTTCTTTAAATATTTATTCACTATATTTTCAGTTTTAAGCTCTTCTATTTGTTTTTTTATCTGATTGGGTAAATATGAGTCTAAAGTTGGTAAAACATTGTCGCTCCACTCTATAACTCTACTATTTTCTCCATATTTTAGAATTCCGGGATAATGTTTTCCCAAAATTCTAAAACCTACTATGAGCACCAAAGAGATTATAAATCCCTTTATTCCTGACATCAAAGCTCCTCCTAATCTGTTCATTATTCCTTTATGTTGAGTTCTAAAAAACAGATTTAAAAAAGCAGTTAAAATTAACAGTAAAAAATAAAGTAAAATAAATATCACTGCATAACTGACTGTATAGTTTTCTATATCCATATAAAATTCTAATTTTTTTGTTGCTATTGGAGTTAAATATTTTGCTAAAAATAGATTTCCTACCAACCCGAAAGTAGATAAAAATTCCACAAAAAAACCTATACTGAAACCTGAAATTATGTAAATTATTAAAAGTGAAATTATCAGTATATCTAAATACATTTTAATTCTCAACTACCTTTACCCAAAGAGCTTTCAGGTAAAGAGTTTCTGGTACATGAAGTATCCAAGGGTGGTCTTCAGGTTGATAGTTTATTCCCATAACTTGAATCAATTTTCCATTAGATGAAGCTGCCATACGAGTTACTTCTATCAAATCTTGTAATGAAATATGGTAAGCACAAGTTACAACTCCTAAAATTCCTCCAGTTTCTAAAATTTTAAAACTGTTGCTACAAAGTTTATAAAACAGGTCTCTTCCTCTTGGAACATCCATTCTCTTTTTAACGAGTGATGGTGGATCTAAAGTTATAATATCATACTTATCTCCACGCTCTGCCATAGCTTTTAAAAGCATAAAAGCATCACCTTCAGCTGTGCTGAACTCTCCTGTGAATTCGTTTAATCCATAGTTTTCTTTACACAGTTTTAGGGCATGAGGTTCTTTGTCGATTGCTACAACTTTTTTAGCTCCCTCTTTAAGAGCTGCCATTGAGAATCCTCCTGTACTTGAAAATACATCCAAGAATCTTGTTTTTTCATTTACAAATGGTCTTATAAACTTTCTTGAATCTCTTTGATCCAAGAA
>JBOFFH010000077.1:0-6776 GCA_051648485.1 Fusobacteriaceae bacterium | reverse complement strand
TCCAAATGCAAATTTGTCACCCATAAATTTATATCCACTTATAACTGCGTTTACAAGTGAAACTTTTTCAAACTCTGCTGTTGTTCCAAACACTGAAAGAGAGATAATTCCTAGAATATATAAAACTCCTATCAGTAATGAAGCCAAAAGCAGTCCACGTGTAAAGTTTCTTTCTGGATTTTCTACCTTATCTACATAAGTTCCACATATTTCAGAACCTCCATAAGCAAAAATTATCCAAGCAAATGTGCTCAGTACAGATGCAAATTTTTCTTTGTTTGAAATATCCACTGCAAAAGATTGAACAGTTATTGCTGTACTACTTTCACCAATAAAATAGATATATGCTCCTCCCAAAAGAAAGATTGCAGAGATAAAAAGAGAAAGATATCCTACCAGTGTAGATATTTTATTGAATCCTTTTTCAAATTTTACTCCTATTATTAAAGCTCCTATCATTGTTAATGTTGCCAGCACTGCTCCTGTTATATTTCCAACATTGGCATCTCCAAAAATAACAAAAGATAAGTAAGTTGGAACTCTTGTAGCTAAAGTCGGAAGATAAAATATATTTGCTACAAAATATGACCAAATAGCTATGTAAGCTACAGATTTTCCCAATCCTATATCTATCCAAGCATATATTCCTGCTGATCTGTCTTTGGCAAAAGAACCAAATTCAGCCATTATTAAACTCATAGGTAAAAAGAATATAACTGCTCCCAATGTAAACATTGTTACTGATGGTAAGCCTACTTCCTTATAGTTATTGGCTATATTTCCAAATCCAAAAACTCCTAGAAAGATAATCATAATAAGTGATACTGTTGAAATTTTCTTGTTCATGCATCCCCCCTATTCTTTGTATATTTAAGTATATCCTATATATCTATAAAATCAACTGTACAAAGAATTTTTTTTAATATATTCTATAACTTCTATCGGTAAAAAGTTTTCTAAGTTTTCTTTATTTTTAATTTTATTTCTAATTTCAGTTGAAGAATAATCGAAATATGGTGCTTCAATATATAGCATAGCATCTTTATTCGAATTGCTATGTACACTATTTTTTCTTTTAAAAACAACTACTTTAGAAAGTTTTAATATCTCACTATAGTTTTTCCACATATTGAAATAGTTGGCAGAATCTTCACCGATAATCTCATAGATTTCGTCTTCGGGATACGTTTTTTTTATTTCTACCAAAGTGTCATAAGTATAGTTCTTTTTTTCAGAGTCTACTTCTAAAGAACTTATTTCAGCTTCAAAAATATTTTTTAAAGCCAGTCCGCACATCTGGAGTCTATCCATACCACAAACTAAACTATTTTCTCTGTGTGAAGGAATTCCTACTGGAATAACTATTATTTTATCCAGCTTTAGTTTTTCAATGGCTATTTTCACAATATTTATATGTCCAAAGTGAATAGGATTAAAAGAACCACCAAAAACCCCTATTTTCATTATCTAAAATCCTCCAATGCTTTTTTTAGATCTGAAGAATTTGTAGCATTTATTACTCTTTTTAAATAATCTTGATTTCTAAAAGCTCTTATAAGTGTGGCTATCATTTCTAAATACTCTTTTCCTTGTTCCATAGGAGCTGTTACCATGATTATAAATTTTACAGGTTCTCCATCTATTGAATCGAAGGCTATAGGATTTTTAAGAAGAGAAATAGCCATTGTCATTTTTTTTCCACCTACTATTCTTCCATGTGGAATAGCTATTCCTAAACCTATTCCTGTACTTCCTATTTTTTCTCTAGCCATTACATTTTCGAAAAGTTCACATTCATCAATATCTTCACTGTTTTTTGCAATTAAAGAAACCATTTTTTTCAATATCTCTTCTTTTGTAAAATCTTCTTCAAAATAATTTATTAGCTCATCACTTGAAAAATTCTTTTCTACATTCAACATTTTGTTTTGAATATCTAGATTTTTATCTTCCATTTGATAGCTCCTTTATATAAAATTCCAATATAGCTTTCTCTACACTGCTCACTATTTTATTGTCTGATTTTTTCATGAACTCTATTCTGTTTTCCAAAACTTCATAAAACTTTTTATTTTTTTCTGGATAGTTTTCTAAAGCATGTAAATATTGAATCAGATCCAATCCTTCAACTGTATATAATTTTTCTTTTAAAGATAAAACAACTGCTTTTAGTTCTTCTAAAGTTTTTTCACCAGTTGTTGCTGATTCATAAATAGAAAAATCACTTCTAGCTTTAGTTAAATAACTGATTAAAAGATATATTATCTCATCCTCTTCCATATCTAATTTTTCAAAAGCAGCAACCAGCATGGGTTTTCTTAATTTAGGGTTATCCATGAAAGCAAATTTATAAGCCACCTTGAAAAATTTAGATTTATCTCTCAGAAAAAGCTCATTTCCATATTTTAAACTATGCTCAAAATTGTTTTTATAAAGCAATTTAAAAAAGTTTTCTTCTAATTTTTCTAAAGACAGGTTACTCATTCTATCTATTTTTAAAATTATCTGTCTTTCAGCTCTGTCTACACTATCTTCCATAGCTTTTGAAACTAAATCTATATCTTCAGGAAAAAATGCTGCTGCTGGCAAAGCTAAATTCATCATTTTTCTTTTTATTTCATAATCTTCTATGGCAAAATAGCTTCTTTTATCCATAATTTCTGCCAAAGATACCAAAGAATCTTTAATTCCATACTCTTCTATAAAACTTTTTATTCCTTCAAACTCTATTTTCATCATATCCTCCTAAAAAATCTCTGTTTCAATAAAATTTAAACCTTATAACAAACTATTATCTTCCAGCATAGAAAACTCTATTTTCAATACAAAAAGATTTTTCATATCTATATTTTCAGGTAATTTCACAAAATCTTTTTCTGTTGTTATTATATAATCAGCTTTTATATCTTCAGCTTTTTCTTTTATTCTTTTTAAATCTTCAATTTTAAAATCATGATGATCTATAAAATCTATTCTTTCTATATATTTTGGATTGAGAGAAATAACTGTTTTTTCAAAGTTTAAAGGATTTGCTAAACCAGAAAAAAGAAGAACTTTTTTTCCACTTACCCAAAAAAGTGGCTTAGCATTTCCTTTTATGTCACAAAGAGAAGTTACTCCATGTTTTGCCACAGAAACATTCTTCATTGTACTTTGCTTTAAGTATCTTTTTATTTTTTCCACTTCTTTTTCACTCACCAAATCTGCTTTAGTTATTATGAACTCAGTGGCTCTTTTAGCTGCTGTTTTAAAATCTTCTCTCAGAGTTCCTTTGGGAAGTAACGCTTTCCATCCAAATGGATTCGTTGCATCTATAAGTATAATATCTCTGTCTCTTTTCAATTTTCTATGCTGAAATCCATCATCTAAAACAATGGTATCTACATCATAATGTTTTTTTGCGAACATGCACCCTTTGTATCTGTCACGACTTACAACTATGGGAACTTTCAGATTTAAAGCGTGGATATATGGTTCATCTCCACTTTCTTTTACCTCTGCAAATATTTTATGTCCATCACTGACTAAAAGAGGATCTTCTTTTCTTTTACCTTTGTAACCTCTTGATACTACGGCTACTTTTTTTCCCATTTTTTGGAGTTTTTTTACAAAAAATTGAACTCCTGGGGTTTTTCCAGTTCCACCTACTGTAATGTTTCCTACACATATTACTTCTACTCCAGGAACTTCCTTTATTTTAAAGATTTTCCTGTCATAGAGTTTGTTTCTTAAGGATGTTATCAAGTAGTAGATAAATGCTAATATCTCCATTTTTTTCCCCTTAATAAGAGTTATTGCTATTTCTAGCTAATATATTATACTAAACTTTCTACTTAAAGCAAAATGTTTTAAAATTTCACTGGAACTATTTTAGAAATTCCTATTTCTTTATTCATAGTTACACCAAAAATAGTGTCCGATTCTTTCATTGTTTCTTTGTTATGAGTTATCAAGATAAATTGAGATTTATCTATAAAATCTTTCAGTTTAGCTATTAATTTTCTTGTGTTTTTATCATCTAAAGCAGCTTCTATCTCATCTAAAAAAGTAAAAGGACTTGGTTTATACATAAATATTGCCATAATAAAAGCTATTGCCACCATAGATTTTTCTCCACCAGAAAACAGTGAAAGAGATTGCTGTTTTTTATTTTTATACTTTACTACAATATCTATTTCTGACTCTTGTGCATCAGGTTTTTGAGTTAAAATCAATTTTCCTTCTGAATTAAAAAGTATGTCCATGCACATAGTGTTGAAGTTACTGTTTATTTCGCTGTAGGCTTCGTTAAATCTAAAATCAATTTCTTCATTTATTTCATCCATAAGTTTTAAAAGATTTTTCTTACTCATATTTATATCGTCATATTGAGTTTTTAAGTGGCTATATTTTTCATTCAATATTTTGAACTCTTCTATGGCTAAAATATTTACAGTTTCAAACTTATTCAATTTTTCTGATAAATTTTTAAAAACATTTTTATTTTTTTCAAAATCTTCTAAAACTATCACACTCATTTTTATCTGGGATAGTTCTTCTAAAGCTGACTCTATTTTTTCTAAATCAAACTTTAACCTGTCAAATTTTTCTATCTCTTTACTGTATTTATCTCTCGCTTTTATTATTCTAGTTTCAATATCTTTTCTATCGTTGATCAAACTTCTTTCTGAGTCAGAAAGTTTTGTCACCTCTTGTTTCATAAGATTCATCTCTTTATTTTCAGATTCATAAACTTTTAATCGGTTATTTATATCTGATTTTATCGATTCGATTCTTTTTAAAGATTTTTCCTGGGCACCAGTTAAATCTTCAATTCTAGAGATGTTAGATTCATTTTCAGATTCCACAACTTTTAATTCTTGGAGTAGTTTTTCTTTATCTCTTTTTAGTTGTGATTTTCTATTTTCACTGTTCATATATACTATTCTTATATCTGAATATTTTTCTTTACTCGTTCTAATTTTTTCACTTTGTTCAACTAATTTTTCAGAAATTTCTTCTAAAGAATTTTTCAACTCTTTTATTCTAGACTCTACAGTTTCTTTGTTAGATAAAGAGTTGTCTATTTTCTTTTTAAACTCTTCTATATATTTCATTTCATCTTCATGTTCAGAGTTCAATACATAAATATCTCTCACAAGTCTTTCATGTTTTAATTTTTGATTTTCTAATTCATTTTCACTAGTTTTAAATATTTTTCTTAGTTTTTCCTCTTCATTGTCTATGTTAAATATTTCATTTTCATATTTTTCCAAGGTGTTTCTAATTTTGTCCAGTTGACTATTTTTTTCATTGATCTCTTTTTTACCAGTTTCTAAAAACTCTTTGAGTTTTTCTTTTTCTCTTTTTCTTTCTAAAATTTGAGACAATGTAGAACTTTGATTTTCTCCACCTGTTATTCTTCCACGAGAAGAAAGTAACTCTCCCATTAAAGTAACTATGTTTCCATTGTGAAGGTTATCTTTTAGAATTTTTAATCCAATTTCCATATTTTCAACAATTAAAAGATTTCCCAAAAGGAAATCTACTATTTTTTTATATTTTTCTTCTGAGGTTATAAGGTCTGAACCTAAACCTAAAACTCCAGGTATCTGGATTGCTTTTTTTGTCTGAGAAACTTTTATTGTATCGAGTGCTAAAAAAGAAGCTCTTCCTACTTTTTTAACCTTCAAAATATCTACACATTTTTTAGCTACCATTGAAGTTTCTACAACTATATCTTGCAAATTTCCTGGAATTGCGGCTTCTATAGATTTTTCTAAATTTTCAGGAATGTTTATTAGATTGGCAACTATTCCTAAAACTCCTTTTTCCTTAGCATTCAATATCTCTTTTACTCCACGATAAAGCCCTTCATTACTTTCTTCTAACTTTAAAATGTTTTGAAGTTTTAAACTGGCTCTTTTTTCCTCATATTCAAGATTTCTTAAATCTTCAGAAAGCTTATTCATGATTAAACTATTTTCTGAAATTTTTTCTTCTAAAAAAACAACTCTTTTTTCTATATCGATTACATTTTTTTTGTTTTTATCCACTTCATTATTTAAATTCACCACGTTTTTTTCTGAAAGATCCAATTTTTCTTTGTATTCTTTTAACTCTTCATTCAAAGATGCTATTTTTCCTCCACTACTTTTGGCTCTTTTAGTTGAATTTTCTATCTCATTAACTGCACGCAGTTTTTCAACTTCATACTCCATGAGTTTTCTTTTTTTAAACTCTTCATTCAACTGAAGTTCTTTTTGTTTTTTTTCAAATCCTTCTATCTCTTCAGCCGCCAAACTGTTTTCATTAGAAAGTTTTTCTAATTTTTCTTTTATGGCTGCTTCTTCGGATTCTAAAGAATTGAAATAATCATTTTGATTTTTAATTCTTTCATGAATTTTCGAAGAGATCTCTTTTTTTTCTTCATTTTCTCTTTTGTAACTTTCAACTCTTTCTTCTATTTTAGCTTTTTCTCTTTCTAAAAGCTCAATAGCAGATTTTAAATCACTATTTTTATATGAATTTTCTTCTATTTTTTTTTCTAAATCTGCTCTCGATTTTTCATTAGTTTCAAAATCATCGTCACTTTTTTTTATTGAGTTTTCTAAAATTCCTATCTCTTCAATCAATTTTTCTTTTTCTTTTTCAGAACTCATATTTTCTGAAGTTTTTTTCTCTTTTTCATATATTAAAATTGATTTTTCTAGGACTTCTTTTTCATTTTTTAAAGTTAAAAACTCCTGGGCTTTTAGTGATTGTTTTTCTAGATGCTCTCTATTTTCCTCTACAGT
>JBOFFH010000076.1:0-3085 GCA_051648485.1 Fusobacteriaceae bacterium | reverse complement strand
GTTTCTACAAGAATTGCCAAACTCCTAGAAGATAGAGCTTTTGTTTTTAGTCCTATTCAACTGAAAAGTATTCATAGAAAACTTTTTTCTGAACTTTTGTTAGATGAAAGAGATAACAGTATTGGAGAATACAGAAAATATAATATTTCTAAAAAAGAGCCAGTTTTAAATGGGGATACTGTAATTTATGGAGAGTACAGCACAATAGAGGAGTTTTTAAAATATGATTTTGAAAATGAAAGTAGTAAAAATTATTCTGAAATGAGTTTAGAAAAACAGATTAAAAGTTTAACTCGATTTATATCAGCAATATGGCAGATACATCCTTTCATAGAAGGTAACACTAGAACTGTTGCAGTTTTTACTCAGAAATATCTTTTAAGCATGGGTTACAATGTGAATAATGATCTTTTCAGAGCGAATTCAATATATTTTAGAAATGCCTTAGTGGCTTCAAATTATAGCAATATTCCAAAAAAAGTATCTCCTAATTTTGAATATTTAGAGGAGTTTTTTTTGAAGCTTTTATCGGATAGGACTGTAGAATTAAAAGAAATAAGAATTTTTTGACACATTAAATTAAGAGATACTGGAATCTTTACTAAAGAAAGAAAATTGAAAAATATCGTTCAGGATATATAAAAAAAGTATAGAGATATTCAAGGAGTAAAAATACCAATTCCACCAGTATCTCCAAATAGAGTTATTATAAGAAAAATAGTTTCAAAAATAAAATATAGCATGAAGACAGAATCAGATGTGGAAAATTACATAGCTGATCTAGAAAAAGAGGTAGTGAAACTAAAAGCTAAGTTGTTAGAGGTTGTAAGAGGGGATAATATGGTAGACGTAAGTTAAGTTTGAAAAAATATAAAAGATATTTTCTCAAGATTAAAATAAAAACATTGACAGATTTGGTCAAAAAAGATAGAATATCTATGAACGGTATACCTGTCATGAGTCTTCGGACAACAAGGGCAGGTTCTTTTTTTTATGGGGGGATTTTTATAAAAAAGTTTATAAATTACAGGGATATGTTAGAAACTTTAAAATCTAAAGGATTTTTAATTTCAGATGAAAATGAAGTCTATAGAGTTCTAGAAAGAGTAACTTTCTATAAATTTAATCAGTATTGTGATTATTTTAGAGAAGAATTAAAGAATAGAACTGTAAGTATAGAAAATGTATATATTCTATATCATTTTGATAAGGAGATGAGAAGCCTTTTTTTGAATCATATCGGAGATATTGAAGTGGAGCTTAAAAGTAGGATAGCTTATTATGTAGGAGATATTAGCTCAAATGATTTTGAATATTTATCATCGGATACTGAGAAATTTTATGAAAATTCAGATAACATAAAAAAAATTTCAGATAACATTATAAAAAAATGTAACCAAGAAGAGAGCCTAAAGTTGAAAAAATACTATGGAGACTCTCATAGAAAAGAGGATGGAGTTCCTGTATGGATTGCTTTTGAATCCCTTGCTTTGGGAGAGGTAATAAAATTTTTAACAGCGTTGAAAGAAAAACATAAAAATGAAATAATGAAACAGTTCAATTATAAAAACTATAAAATATTTCACGAAAGTTTAGAATCTTTAAGAATTGCAAGAAACACGTGTGCTCATTATAATAGGTTTTGGAATAGTAAATTCTATAGTCCAAGAAAAAAGATAAAGGGATATAAAAATCTTTGGAACTATGTAAATACTAAAAATATGGTTTCATATATTTATGGAGTTTTTTCCATTATGCTTCCAGAGGATGAGTTCAACTCCTTCAACATAAGGTTGTTAAAAATAGTTGAAAATTATAAAATAGATATTAAAGAGATGGGGTTTTTAAAAGAATTAATCCTGTTAGATAAATAGATTTGATATAGTTTAACCTGTCGTAATTGGCAGGTTTTTTTGTTTGGATTGGAGAATTAATGGAAAAAGCTATCTTATGATATAAGATTTGATTACAGTACGAATCTGAAAAAAGGAAATGAAATAGGAGTTGAAGAAAATGTTGTTATAAAAGGCTTAAATGAATTATACAAATATAACTCTGAAATTAAGAATTTTTCTAAATTTTTGATTTCAAAAATTGATGATATTAAAAATTCTAAGATGGAATTAATCAAGAAAAAGGTTAAGTCTGAAGTTAAACCTGAGGTTGTAGAACCAGTAAAATCAGAGTTAGATTTACAAAAGGAAAAACTATCAATAGTTGTAATACAAAGTGGATTAGCAACAACTAAAAAAATTCATTTGTTCAGTAAATTATCAAAAATAGAAACTGTTGAAGAATTAGAACAGTTTAAAGTTGAAATAAAATTATAGAGATCCAAATAGGGTTTCTTTTTTTTGTAAAAAATACATGCTTTTTTCTTGTTTGTAATATTTATAACATTTACAACATTTACAGCTTTCACAACCCCAATAAAATCAATGCTTCAAATGGGGTTGCTACGGAAGAATTACCGTTGAACACGGAACAATTACGGTTGAATACGGAAGAATTACCGCTGAACACGGAACAATTACGGTTGAACACGGAAGATAAAATATTGATATTATTCCGTATATGTAGTACTATCTAATTATCAAATATTTTGAGAGGTCAGAATGAAAAAAATAAAAGATTTAATAGTGCATAAACCAAATGAATTAATTGAAATAACAGGAAATCCAATTTCAGTTTTAGGTCTTTTGACTTATAATTTATTACTACATAAATTTCAAAAAGAAAATACAGATAAATTGATAATCTCAGGTAATGAAATTTTTGATTCTTTACAGATTTCAGACAATTATGATGAATTATATGGTTATTTGGATAGTTTATTAAATATAAAAGTTATTTCAAAAGATAAAAAAGGCAAATTATGGGGAGCTTTTCATTTGCTTTCAGAATATAAAAAAATAGAATCTGGAATTTTTATTCAAATTCCTGATTCTATTTTTAAAGCACTTTGTAATAGTGAAAATGAGAAAAGTTTATATTATACAACTATAAAACTATTAGAACAAAGAGTTTACAAATGTTCATATACTATAATTTTTTATGAATTATTCAAAAAATATGAAAAAGTAAA
>JBOFFH010000075.1:0-15525 GCA_051648485.1 Fusobacteriaceae bacterium | reverse complement strand
TATTTAAGCCCGTTGTCTTCCATAACTATTCTATCTGGTATATCTCCATAGATAATTCCAGTCTTTTGTGCTACTCCTTCTAAAGTACGGTTTTCAACATCACTACGCTCATATATTCCTTTTGGTTTAAACACTTTTTTAATTACATTTATTATCTCTTGTTTAAGTGACTCAATTCCTGAATTACGAAATTGTACAGAGATATATTTGTCAAATTTGTCTATTATAAGTCCTGGAATTCCATCTGCTTCTGAATAAAAAGCTCTCACACAGTTAGTTTCATTTAAAAGATGCTTACGCTTTTCATAAGCCGACTTTATTTTTCTAAGGATAAACTCTTTATTTATCTCTTCTTCTTTATGAGTTAAGATTCTTACATAAGCTGAAGTTCCTTCTGTTACATAACCTCTTCCTATAAAAGTTAAATCTTTCATGCAAACATCTACGATATCTCCATTCGCTATTTCACCTTGATTATAAGCTATATCATCTTTAAATACGTTTGGATAAAAATTTTGAATCTTTTTTTCTTTTCCAGCTTCTAATATTACTCTTGCCATTTTATTACTCCTTCAATCATTTTTTAGTTGAAAAGGGTGCCTAAATTTTAGCCACCCCCCTCATTTAGATTATACTACTATTTTTTCTTCGTAATTTTCGTCCTCATCTTTAAACTCTATAGTTCCTTTTCCATCTCTATCTTTATCCATTAGATAGATCAAAGGAGTTGCCAAGAATATTGATGAGTAAGAACCTGCTGCTACTCCAACTATCAGTGTAACTATAAATGTTCTTAGAGAGTCTCCACCAAAAACTAAAATAGCCACTGCTGCCAAAAGAGTTGTTACAGATGTGTTGATCGATCTGATCAACACATCGTTTATACTTATGTTCAGTATATCACCAAAAGTAAAATCAGTTCTACTTTTATCTCTTAGTTTCTCACGTATTCTGTCATAAATTATGATAGTATCATTTATAGAGTATCCTAAAATTGTAAGTACTGCTGCTATAAAATCACTGTTTATCTCATAACCTAAAAGAGATATAACTCCTAAAGCTATTGCCACATCATGAACCAAAGTTATTATGGCTCCCACTGCAAATTTATACTCATATCTCATCGTGATATAAAGAGCTATAAGTATACATCCTACAATTAAAGAGTACATAGCTGAAGTTTTCAGATCTTTTCCTATACTTGCTCCAACTTTTTCAGTTTTTTCAACTTGAAAATCTCCTAACTCTTTCATATTTTTTACAAACTCATTTTTAGCCGTTTCATTCATTTCAGGAGTTCTTATTATAACTGTATTTTCTTCTGAAAGTTGAACTTTTCTTGATCTTGAATCGAGCTCTTTAGTTTCAACTGAAAGTTTGTCTAAAAAAGTGTTAACTTCACTCAAAGTCAAAGTTTTAGAAAATTTTAGTTGAAAAATATTTCCACCTGTAAAATCTATACCATAATTCAATCCTTTAAAGAAAAGTATACATATTGCCAATATGGTAGCAGCTATAGAGATACCTACATACATCTTACTTCTCTTGATAATATTTAAATTATACATTCTTAATCCCCCTCTTAACACCAAATAGCTCTGGTTTCTTTAAATTTAAAGATTCTACAAAGGCTATCAGTATAACTTTTGTAAGAGTGATAGCTGTAAACATAGATGCCACAACTCCTATTGTAAGGGTGATTGCAAATCCTTTTACTGCTCCTGTTCCAAAGATAAATAAGATTGTTGTAATTATTATAGTTGTTACATTTGAATCTATAATAGATGAAAATCCTTTTTTAAACCCTGAATTGATAGAACCTTCAACGCTGTTTCCAAGACGTAGTTCATCTTTTATTCTTTCAAAAATAATTACATTTGTATCTACAGCCATACCTACTGATAAGATTATTCCCGCTATTCCAGGTAGTGTAAGAGTTGCATCTATAAAGTTTAAAGTTGCAAAAACTATCAGTCCAAAGATTAAAAGTGCCACATTGGCCACTATTCCTGGAACTCTGTAGAATATAAGCATAAATACCCCTATAAGAATCAAAGCAAATATTCCTGCTCGCTCACTTTTTGCAATAGATTCATCTCCAAGAGATGCACCTATAGTTCTAGTTTCTACTATTTCAGCTTTAACAGGAAGAGCTCCTGCATTTAAAAGAGTAGCTGTAGCTTTAGCTTCATCAACTGTGTAGTTTCCAGTTATAACACCATTTCCACCTGGAATTTCTGAATTGATAGTTGGAGCTGTTTGGATAGTTCCATCCATAGTTATAGCCAATCTTTTTCCTATATTTGTTCTTGTAATTTCAGCAAATTTAATTGCTCCTTCATTTGTCATCTCAAATTGAATTTGAGGTCTTCCAAGATTATCATAAGAAACATCTGCTTTTTTAAGAGCTGAACCTGTTAAAAGTGCAGGACCTAACGTTTCGTCAGCGTTCATAATTCTAAACTCCATAAGAGCTGTTTTTCCGATAAGGTTTATAGCTTCTTCTGGGTCTTTAACACCTGGCAATTCTATTATCACTCTGTTGCTTCCAGCTTTTTGAACGACTGATTCGGCAACTCCCAGTCCGTTTATTCTACGGTCTAAAACTTCAACTAATCTGTCCATAGCTTCATCGTCTATAACAGGACTGTTTTCACTCATTTCTGCTTCTAAAACTGCGTAAACTCCACCTTTTAAATCTAGTCCAAGTTTTATTGGTTTGTTAAAAGCTGTATAAGCTGCCATTAACACTACTAGAAGTGCAAACATTAATCTGATAAATATTGTTTTCTTCATTTTTCTCTCCCACTTTTCTTTTATCTTTTTGTATCTAAAAAAGTTTGTAGTATTATTGCTGCTGCTATTTTATCTACTACTTTTCTTTTTTCTATCGCCCCTTTAGTTCCCATTTCTGTCAGTGTTCTATCTGCCGAAACGGTTGTCAATCTTTCGTCAATTTCAAAAAACTCTACATCTGGAATGTTTCTTTTGATTTTTTCCATATATTCACGAACTTTTTCAGCTTGACGTTTTTCTGTTCCATCTAAAGATTTTGGAATCCCTATAATTAATTTTTTACAATTTTCTTGAATACAAATCTCTTTGATTCTTGGTACAGATTTTTGCTTTTTTCTATTTATTACTTCTAAGGGAGTGGCAACCATTCCCAGTACATCTGATTTTGCCACTCCTATTCTAACATCGCCTATATCTAAGGCAATATATTTTTTATTCACTTTTCCTCCGATTATAGAGAGTTTTTAAGGATTTCTCTAACTGCATTTAAAGCATCTATTACTTTATTTCCATCTTTTCCACCAGCTTGAGCAAAATCAGGTCTTCCTCCACCATTTCCTCCAGCTATTTTAGCAGCTTCACGAACTAAATCTCCAGCTTTAACTTTAGAGATCAAGTCTTTTGTTACTCCTACAGCAAATACAGCTTTTTCGGTGTCACTTCCTAAAACTATCACACAACTAGTCAATTTGGCTTTTGCTTTATCTGTAATTTCTCTTAAATAATCAGCATCTTTTCCAACAAAGTTTTTAATTAAAACTTTAACTCCGTTTATTTGGATAACTTCACTGAACATAGCTTCGGCTTCAAAAGATGCCAACTTTGATTTTAACATTTCTATCTCTTTAGCTTGATCTTTTGTAAGCTCTATTATTTTTTCTACTCTTTCATCCAATATTGACACGTCTACTTTCAATTCTTTAGCTATTTTTTTAGCTGTTTTTTCAACTTTATTGAGTTCAGAATAAGCAGTAAAACTTGTCATAGCTTCTATTCTACGAACGCCAGCTGCAACTCCACCTTCAGAAATTATTTTGAAAACTCCTATTTTTGAGATGTTTTCCACGTGAATTCCTCCACAAAGTTCTACCGAATATCCACCAATATTTGCAACTCTTACAGTGTCACCGTATTTATCTCCAAATAAAGCGGTAGCACCGATCTCTTTAGCCCTATTCATACTCATAACATCTACACTTACAACTATATCTTCTGCTATTTTTTTATTTATAGCGTTTTCAACAGCTTGTAACTCTTCGGCTGTAACCGATTCAAAATGGTTAAAGTCAAATCTTAGCTTGTCCTCTCCAACTTGTGAACCAGCTTGAGCCACATGATTTCCCAACACATCTTTTAAAGCTTGTTGAAGTAAGTGAGTGGCAGTGTGGTTTTTCGATATTTTAGCTCTTCTTTCAGCATCTACTATCTGAGTGAAAATTTCTCCCGATTTTAGTTCTTCAGGTTTTGTTTCGATTTTAACTATGTGAGTGTATATCTCTTTTTGCTTTTGAACATCTAAAACTCTTCCAATTATTTCTCCAGCTCTCACAGTTCCTTTGTCACACTCTTGTCCACCAGACTCAGCATAAAAAACAGTGTTATCAAAAATTAAGTTGTAGTTTCCATCCTCTCTTTTTTTGATACTTAAAAGTTTTCCTTCGCCAGTTGTAGATTCATAACCTCTGAAATCAGTAACTCCGAATTTGTCATAAAACTCTTCAATAAAACTATCTTGACCTTTTTCCATAACTATTTTTCTTCCAGCACGAGCTTTTTCTTTTTGCTTTTCAACTTCTATTTTAAAAGCTTCTTCACATACTTTTATTCCTGATTGCTCACAAATTTCCAGTGTCAATTCAAATGGGAATCCATAAGTATCATACATTTTAAAACTTATCTCTCCTGGAAGCTCTTTTTTTCCAGATTCTTTTAGATATTTTATTTCATTGTTTACAAGTTGTATTCCTTGATCCAAAGTTTTAGAAAAACTTTCTTCTTCTATTTTAACTATTTTTTTGATATATTCTAGATTTTTTATTAAATCAGGATAAGCTTCTTTCATAAGTTCTACAACTGTATCCACCATTTTATGGAGGAATAGATCTTTAGTTCCTAAAACTCTTCCATGACGAACGGCTCTTCTCAAGATTCTACGTAAAATGTATCCTCTTCCTTCTGCTGATGGCAATACTCCATCATTTATAAGGAAAGTTACTGCTCTACTGTGATCTGTTATAACTTTTAATGAGAAATCTATTTCAGGAGAGTCACCATATTGGGTATTAGTTAAAACTCCTGCCATTTCTACTATTGGAAAAATTAAATCTGTTTCAAAGTTATTTGATTTACCTTGAACCATGGCTGCAACTCTTTCTAGTCCAGCTCCTGTATCTATATTTTTCTTAGGTAGAAACTCTAAAGTTCCATCTTCTTTTCTGTTGTACTCTGTAAATACTAGATTCCATATCTCTATAAATCTATTATCAGTTCCTTCATCTCCAAGCTTAGAGTTTTCGTCTCCTCCATAAGCTGGACCCAAATCTACATGAATCTCTGAACAAGGTCCACAAGAACCAGTTGGTCCTGCTGACCACCAGTTTTCACTTTCTCCCATTCTTACTATACGTGATTTAGGAAAATCACACTTTTTTATCCACATCTCTTCAGCTTCATCATCTGTTGTGAATACTGAGATCCAAAGTTTGTCTTTAGGAAGTTGTAAAACTTCTGTTATAAACTCCCAAGACCAAACTATAGCTTCTTCTTTAAAGTAATCTCCAAAAGAAAAGTTTCCTAGCATCTCAAAAAATGTGTGGTGTCTTGCTGTTCTTCCAACATTATCTAAATCATTTGTACGAATACATTTTTGATAAGTTGTTACTCTTCCATAAGGAGCTTCTTTTTGACCTAAAAAATATGGTTTAAATGGAACCATTCCAGCCACTGTAAGTAGCAGTGTTGGATCATCCGGGATTAAAGATGCGCTTTCAAAATGTCTGTGTTGCTTGTCTTTAAAAAACTCTATAAATTTTGTTCTTATCATATTTCCTGTTAACATAAATTACCCCTCTCTCCTAAAAAAATATATTTGAACTCTTATTTTAAACTATTTTTTGATTTTTTTCTATATTTTTATTGAACTTAACTAAATTTTATCTAATCCAACTTAAAATTTTGTCCCAAATAAACTTGTTTTGCTTTTTCATTATTGGCTATTTCTTGAGGAGTTCCACTCACCAAAACTTCTCCTTCTGCCATTATGTAAGCTCTATCTGTTATACTAAGAGTCTCTCTTACTGAGTGATCTGTGATTAAAATTCCCAAACCTTTTTCTTTTAAATATCTAATTATACCTTGGATATCTTCAACAGCTATAGGGTCTACTCCTGCAAAAGGTTCATCCAAAAGAATAAAATCTGGATTGTTGGCTATTGTTCTAGCTATCTCTACTCTTCTACGTTCTCCACCAGACAACGAATATCCCAAAGATTTTCTAACATGAGTCAATTTAAATTCTTCTAAAAGTCTATTCATCTCCTCTTGTTGCTTATCTTTAGAGTAACCTCTCATTTCGAGTACTGCCAACAGATTATCTTCCACTGTTAAATTTCTAAAAACAGATGGCTCTTGAGCTAAATAACCTATTCCCATATTGGCTCTTTTATATATAGGTAATTCAGTCACCTCAATTTCATTGCACATAACTATTCCACTGTCAGGTTTAACTATTCCTGTTATCATATAAAAAGTTGTAGTTTTTCCCGCTCCATTTGGACCTAAAAGCCCTACAATCTCTCCTTTGTTAACTTCTAAACTGACCCCTTTTACAACCTGTCTTCCTTTATAGGATTTGCATAGGTTTTCTGCTGCTAAACTTATCATCCAATCCCCCTCACTATTTTTTCTCTTTATAGTCTACCACAACATTTCCTGTGGCGTTTACTTTTCTTGTTACAGAATTATAAATCATTTTATCCGCAGTTATTACAGCATCAGGAGAATCTATAACTGGTTTTTCTTTAAGTTCTATTGTTTTATCTGTTGTATTAATTATTCCAGAACCTGCCACTCCTGTTGTTGTTCCTTTTTCTGGATTCGTATTTTTAAAATTCACACCTTCGTTCATATAAATTCTATTTTTACCCATATTGAAAGTTGCAGTTTTCGAAGTCACCTCACTGTCACCATTTTTGGGATCTTTTAAAATTGCCACTGGATTAGGATAAACTTCAGCAATTTTTTTCACCGTATCCACATCTATATTTTTAGAATACAGTGTAGTTTCTTTATTTTTTATGGTAGAGTTTTCTCTCACTTCTATTTTTTTAATTTTAGAACTTGAACCAGTTTTATCTAAATAAACTTTAACAAATTTTCCACTAAAATCTATTGGTTCATCATTATCATAAATTCTAGCTTTTACATCACCTGTAATATCGATTATTCCAGATATAAAATTTCCAGATAGTTTATTTCCAGTAAAAGTTTCATTTTTATCTGTAACCATTTTTATACCTTTACCATCAATTTCCCCTGTTTTATAGTTATAAGTGGCTTGTGGAGATGTTACTGTTTTAACATCATCTTTTAAATTGAAGTTTTTTCCTGTTAAAGTTGTTTTTGTGAGATCAATAAGTGGATTATCCATCTCTAACACTTCATTTTTTTCCACTGAAACAATCTTTACCCTTTCATTAATTTTTAAAATGTTTTTAGAAATTGAATATTCAGCTTTTTTTACCGCAGTTTTATAGCCCATTCCACTAAATTTAACATTTTCAACCAGTTCTACGGTATCTTTATTTTTCAAAATAATTTTATCACCAGTCATTAAAGTTTTTTCTAGCTTGTTTTCAACTATTATTCCTTTAATCGATTCACCAGCTCCTGTTAGGGTGTTGTAAATGATTCCAGTTCCTGTGGCAACAGTTTTACCACTAAAATATTCAAAAGCTTCTTCTGTTTGTAATATGTTTTTTTCTGTGTAAAAAACACCATTTTTAGATACGAACTTTTCCGCATTATCTTCACTAGTCATAATGAACTCTTTTGGAATATTCACTTTTTTTTCATTCCCGTTGTAATCCAGTTCAGACGTGACCATTTTTCTAGTTTCTGAATTTATCTCTACATTTTCTACAATGCCATCGTTGGCCAATTTGTTATAAACTAATTTTTCACCTTTACCAAAATATGTTTTATCTTTAAATCTGAATCCCTTGTTTAAAGATAAAATTTCGGTGTTAGTGTCATAGTTTAAATAGCTTGTCATCAATTCTCTGTTTTGACTTTTGTAAACCAAGGGTTCTTCAACACCAAAACCTTCTAAAATTTTTGTGATTTCACTGTAAACTATTCTTTCACCTTTCAACTCATCATTGTTTTTATTTTTTATTTCTA
This sequence comes from Fusobacteriaceae bacterium, assembly GCA_051648485.1. Lineage (GTDB taxonomy): Bacteria > Fusobacteriota > Fusobacteriia > Fusobacteriales > Fusobacteriaceae > JAGNZR01. The sequence goes on along the minus strand of JBOFFH010000075.1, from coordinate 7,329 downwards.
CGTTATTCAAAAGCTCTAACTCTTTTGTTTTTAAATTGTATTTTCCAGAATCGGCCGAAAAACTATATTCGGTTCCAGTTCCTATTATTTTTCCACCTAAATTTAAAATATCGCTGTCGGAATCTTTTGTTATTTTGTCTAAAGTTATAGTGTAATCTTTTCCAACGATTACTAAATCTTTATTGGCTATAAGAGTATCTTTTTCCTGATTATATTTAAAATACTTTCCTTTGAAAACAATATCTCCATAAGTCATTTGGAATTCTTCATCTGCCGTGATCTCTTTATTGTTCCCATCATAAACTAAAGTTCCAAAATCTCCCATCAGTTTTTGAGGATAATTTTTTCCTTCCAGTTTTACATTGCCTTGAACAAGCATTTTTTTATCCACATTTGAATAAGTGGCAAGGTCAGCAGTTATATTCAACTTAGGATTTTCTATGACTACATTTCCTATTAAATTGACATCTGTCATTTTACTGTCAGCACTCAACTTGTCACCTTTAATTTTTATTCCCAACTCTTCATTACTTGCACTTATACCTGTATCTGTTGTTAATCTGTCCAAACTTTTATCATATTTCAGAGATTCAGTATTGAAGTTCCAACCGTTGGCTGTTTTCCCCAGGATATTATTTTTCAATATCAAATTTCTAGCTGAATCTAAAAGTACAGAATCACCTGTCAACAAAGTATCTTTTAAAGTTGCCTTAGCCTTTTCGAAAAGAGTTTCTTTTTTATCCATATAATCTTTTTGATTATCTGCATCTATTTTGTATTCTTCACTCACATATTTAGCCAATTTAGTTTCTATAACTGTTTCTTTACCCTTTTCTAAAGTTTCATCGCTGAAATAGTTTAAATATCCTAAAATTGTTACCACCACAAACCCTAAAATATATAGCAGTTTTTTCATTTTCATTTTACCCTCCTAACCCAATATATTTTTAAGTTCGTTCAGTTTCATAAAAGCCTCTAATGGAGTTAAACTGTCCAAATTCAGCTCTTTTAATTTTTCTAAGGCTATTTTTTCTACTTTTGAAATTTGTTCTTCTAAAACTTCTTTAACAATCTCTTCTTCGGCATTTTCTACCTCTAAAATGTTTCCAAAAAGATTCAACTGTTGTCCACCCATCTTAGTTTTCACAATCTCTCTTTCATTTTCCAAAAGTTTAAGCACCACTTTAGAACGACTTAAAATTTCTTTGGGAAGTCCTGCAAGTCTTGCCACTTCTATTCCATAGGATTTATCTGCTCCACCTTTTACTATTTTTCTTAGAAAAACTATCTCTTTGCCACCTTCTTTAACTTCAATTCTGTAATTAGCCACGCTATCCAACTCTTTTTCCAATTGAGTAAGTTCGTGATAATGAGTTGCAAATATTGTTTTTGCACCTATTCTATTGTGGATATGCTCTGTTATAGCTGTAGCTATTGAAATACCATCAAAAGTTGAAGTTCCTCTACCTATCTCATCTAAAATTATAAATGAGTTTTTAGTGGCTGAATTGATTATGTTGGCCATTTCACTCATCTCTAACATAAAAGTTGACTGTCCTGAAACCAAATCATCACTCGCTCCAATTCTTGTAAAAATTTTGTCCACGACTGGAAGTTTGGCATAATCTGCTGGAACAAATGATCCAATATGAGCTAAAAGAATTATCAGTGCTCCTTGCTTCATATATGTCGATTTTCCGGCCATATTTGGACCTGTTAAAATTTGAATCGTTTTTTCACTATCTAAAAACAGATCATTTTTTACAAAATTTTCTCTGCCTATAAGTTCTTCCACCACTGGGTGACGTCCTCCAACTATTTCGAGTGGATAGTCATGTCCAATTTGGGGTTTTACATAACGATTTTTTATAGCCACAGTTGCAAAACTTATAATCACATCTATGTATGCCAGTTGTTTTGCAGTTGAGTTTAAAACAGAGTAATAGTCTTTCAATATTTCGCAAAGTTCTATAAAAAGTTCATACTCTAAACTTTCTATTCTCTCTTTGGCATATAAAATTTTCTCCTCATATTCCTTCAGTTCTGGAACTATGTATCTCTCAGCATTGGAAAGAGTTTGCTTACGGATATAGTGGTCAGGAACCAAATTTTTGTTGCCGTTACTCACCTCTAAAAAATATCCAAAAACCTTGTTATATTTTATTTTTAAGTTTTTTATTCCTGTGCTCAATTTTTCACGGCTTTCTATCTCTAAAAGATAATCTTTTCCGTGGGTAGAAAGTTTATGCAGTTCATCCAAGCTAGATTCAAAACCAGGCTTTACCATGTTTCCTTCTCTCACTGAAAACGGAGCCTCATCCAAAATTCTGGCTTCTATAAGATTGTGGGCCGTTATTAGTTTTTCGAGATTCAGATCTAAAAGATTGTCATTTTTTAAAATAGAATGGATTTCTAATGCTGATTTTATGGATTTTTTTAACGCTATCAAATCTCTTCCATTGGCTGTACGCATAATCAGTTTTCCCAAAATTCTTTCTATATCATAAAGATCTTTAAGAGCTGAGCTGATTTCTTCTCTCGCCATAACATTTTCCATAAAAAATTCTGTATCCCTTTGTCTCTTTTCTATTTCTAGCAGATCTTGAGTTGGATTTTTAAGAAAGTTTTTTAAAGTTCTGCTTCCCATTGAAGATTTGCATTTGTCCAAAACAGAAAAAAGAGTTCCGTAAACTGTTTTTTCTCTACTATTTTCAACTATTTCTAAATTTCTTTGGGTAGCCAGATTCAGTTCAACTATCTTTTCTGAACTCACATACTCTATTTTGTGAATTGTAATCTCATCTGATTTTTGTATCTCATCTATATATCTAAGAACTAAAGCTGCTGCCATTATGGCCAACTCTTTGTGGTTTAAATTAAAACTTTCTAAAGAGATCAATTTAAATTTTTCTTTTAGATACTCTTCGGCAGCTCTTATCTCATCCACCACTGTAATAGTTATATTTTTTTCTAAAATTCCAAGTTTTAGTTTTTCTTTCAGAATAGAGTCAGATTTACGATCCAAAATTATCTCTTTAGGAGATATCTTATTTATCTCACCTAAAATTTTATCAAAAGTTATCTCACTAACCTTAAACTCACCAGTTGTTATATCGGTGTAAGCTATTCCTACTCCTGACTCTAAAACTTTTATTCCTAAGAGATAGTTGTTACTTTTTTCATCCAAGTATTCACTGTCTATAACTGTTCCAGGTGTAATCACTCTCACAACCGCTCTTTTTACAATTCCAACTGCTTTTTTAGGATCTTCCACTTGCTCACAAATTGCAACTTTATACCCTTTGTTCACAAGCTTAGCTATATATTGAGCTGAAGAGTGGTAAGGAATACCAGCCAAGGGTATCTCTTGACCCTTTTCACGATTTCTACTAGTTAGGGTTAACCCAAGTTCTTTAGAGGCTATAACTGCATCTTCAAAAAACATTTCGTAAAAATCTCCCAGTCTGAAAAAAAGTACACTGTCAGTGTTTTTACTTTTTATCTCTTTATACTGTGTCATCAAAGGAGTATCTTTAATTTCCAATAAAACTCACACTCCTATTTTCCTCTTTAGCCATATTGAATATTTTGATAAGACCCTCATATGTTTCTACACTGTTGATGGCGTTTTTAATAGAGGCAGCTCCGTGCATTCCTTTTACATACCAGCAAAGATGTTTTCTCATTTCATACATAAAAGGCTTGTGTGTGTTTTCTATTCTTGCTCTTTCTATGTGCTCAAGAGCCATATCTATTCGCTCTTCGATTGTAAGTTCTGTTTTTATGTATCCATATTCCAGCATTTCACGAATATCTCTGATCAGCCAAGGATTTCCATTCACTCCTCTAGCCAACATAATTCCATCTACTCCTGAAATTTGTATTCTTTCAACTGCATCTTCAGCCGTGAATATATCTCCGTTTCCAACAACAGGAATAGTGACAGATTCTTTCACTTCTTTTATAAGGTTCCAATCAGCTTTTCCAGTGTACAGTTGCTCTTTTGTACGACCGTGAACAGTTATATGTGTACATCCTACCTCTTCTGCTATTTTTGCAATTTCCAGATGTCTCCTAACTCCTTTAGAGCCTACTCTAATTTTGATAGATAGATCTGTTTCAGGATTTAAATTGGCTCTCAGTTCTGAGAGTAGTCTTTTTATATGGTCCGGGTCATCCAAAAGTGCTGCTCCGTAACCATTTTTTGTAATTTTATTCATAGGGCATCCTGCATTCAAATCAATATGCTTAACCCCTATACTTTCTATGTATTTGGCACTGTTTAAAATTTTATCAACATCATTTCCAAAAATTTGAACAGCTTCTCCATCTCTGACACGAAGAAGTTGGTTCAATGTTTTTGCATTTTGCATCTCAAGTGCATTTATGCTCACCATCTCTGTAAACATAAGGTCTGGTTTAAATTTTCCCAGTATCCCTCTATATGTATAATCTGTAACTCCTGCCATAGGTGCTATGTATATTTTCATAAAATTCCTCTCTTCGCAATTTTTTCTCATATTTATCTTAAAATTTTACCATAGAATTGGTTTTTTTTCAATTAGAAGAGGTATGCCTTGACAATTTTTAGATTGTATGATATTATTTTCTAGTTAACGCATGGACAAGGTCTTCAGCAACCTGGTTCAGCGAATTTTGTTTGAGTTAGAGATCACTCTAAGTCATTACAATTTTTTTATACTTATGGAGGTGTTAAAATGTACGCAGTTATTAAAACTGGTGGAAAACAGTACAAAGTTTCAGTAGGTGAAGTATTAAAAGTTGAAAAACTAAATGCTGAAGTTAACGGAACTGTAGAATTAGTAGAGGTTCTATTAGTATCTAACAATGGAGAGATCAAAGTTGGAACTCCTGTTGTAGAGGGTGCTAAAGTAGTAGCTACAGTTGTTGCTCAAGTAAAAGGCGACAAAGTTGTTAACTTCAAATACAAGCCAAAAACTGGATACCATAGAAAGAAAGGTCACAGACAATTACTTACTGAGATCAGAATCGAAGCTATAAACGCTTAATCGATTACTTCTATGATAAAAATTGAGATTTTTAAAAAAGATGGTAGTATCGTGAGATATAGAGCTACCGGACATGCGGAGTATGCCAACCACGGCGAAGACATTGTCTGTGCTGCATCTTCAACTGCTCTTCAATTCCCACTGGCAGGAATAACTGAAGTTTTAGGAATATTCCCAAGATTCGAGTTAGCCGATGGAAATATCGAGGTAGATTTAAGAGGAGTTGACTACAGAGGTAAAGATAATGAAATAAATATCTTACTGAATAGCATGTATCTTATGTTAAGAGAATTAACAAAAGAATATCCAAAAAATTTAAAGCTTGTAGAGAAGGAGGAAAAATAATGTTATTTACTTTAAATATACAACTGTTAGCTAAGAAAAAAGGACAAGGTTCTGTTAAGAACGGAAGAGATTCAAACCCTAAATACCTTGGTGTTAAAAAATATGATGGTGAGTTTGTAAAAGCTGGAAACATCATAGTTAGACAAAGAGGAACTGCGTTCCACCCTGGAAACAACATGGGAATGGGTAAAGATCACACTCTTTTTGCTTTGATTGACGGTTACGTTAAATTCGAAAGATTTGGAAAAGACAAAAAGCAAGTTTCAATCTACTTAGAGAGAGCAGGAAACTAATTAAAAGACGGAGAAATCCGTCTTTTTTTTGATATTTGGAGGGATTATGAAAAAAATATTGGTTACAGGTGGAGCAGGTTACATTGGAAGTCATGCAGTTGTAGAACTTTTAGATTCAGGTTATGAAGTTTTAGTTTTAGATAATTTAGAAAATGGATACAGAGAACTTGTGGATCCAAGAGCCAAGTTTTATCTTGGAGATATAAGAGACACAAATAGTTTTGAAGATGTTTTTAGAGATAACAGAATAGATGCAGTTATGCATTTTGCAGGATATATCAAAGTTGGAGAAAGCAGTGTTGAACCAAATATGTATTATTTGAACAATACATACAGTGTTATGAATTTGATTGAGGTTATGAGAGAGTACAACGTAAAAAATATAATTTTCTCATCTACTGCTGCAACTTATGGAGAGGTTAGTGGAGACGAATTAGTTACTGAAGATTACCCACAAAATCCAATCAATCCATACGGAGCAAGTAAACTTTTTGCAGAAAGAGTTATCACCGATGCAGCCAAGGCTTATGGTATGAATTTTGCTATCTTCCGTTATTTCAATGTGGGAGGAGCTCATGAAAAGTACAACATAGGACAAAAAGGAGATGGAGTTACAGCTCTTATACCTATTTTACTAGGAGTGGCCAACGGTGAAAGAGAAAAATTAGAGATATATGGAGATGACTACCCAACAGTTGATGGAACAGGAATCCGTGACTATATTCACGTGGTAGATTTAGTAAAAGCTCATGTACTTGCACTAACTCCATTATTTAAAGATGAGTCAGGAGTTTTCAATTTAGGAAGCGGCACTGGTTTTACAGTTTTACAGATGCTAGAAGCAGCTCGTGAAGTTACAAACCACCCAATACCTGCAACTTTTATAGAGCGTCGTGAAGGAGATCCTGCCAAGGTTGTGGCCAGCAGTGAAATGGCTAGAACTATTTTAGGTTGGAACCCAGAGTACACAGATGTAAAAGATATTATAAGAACAGCTTATGAGTTTATAGTTAAAAACAGATAAAAAAAAGAGCCTAGGCTCTTTTTTTTTACATCTCACCGTAAATTTTCAAATACTTTTTAGCTGAAATCTCCCATGAACTGTTATATTTCATGGCATTTTTCACAACGCCTTTCCATACTTCACCGTGATGATTATATATATCCAGTGCATATTTAATAGTGTGTAACATGTCATGAGCATTGTAGTTTCTAAAAGAAAAACCTGTTCCTGAATTGTCATGTTCGTTAAAAGACGTCACAGTGTCAATAAGACCACCTGTTTCTCTCACGAGTGGTAAAGTTCCATATCTCATAGAGATAAGTTGAGACAGCCCACAAGGCTCAAATTGAGATGGCATTAAAAACAGATCCGAAGATTGGTAAATGCTCTTAGCCATCAGATTGTTAAACCCAATAACAGAAGCCACTCTTCCTGGATATTTATTTTGCATGTCGATGAAAAAATCTTCATAAGATTTTTCTCCATTTCCTAAAAGTACAAACTGCATATTAGTTTCTTCCATCATCTGTGGAAAAACTTCCATAATAAGATCCAGTCCTTTTTGTCTGTCCAGTCTTGTTATGATTGAAACCATAGGCACCTTAGCGTCTTGAGTCAGTTTTAGTTCTTTTTGAAGAGCCGATTTGTCAGCCAATTT
>JBOFFH010000074.1:0-17509 GCA_051648485.1 Fusobacteriaceae bacterium | reverse complement strand
CTTTACCAATAACTCTTGTAGGTGGAATAGTATTTGGACCAATTTTGGGAGTTGTTTACACTGTAATAGGAGCTTCATTAGGCTTGGCTTTTTCTTTTTTAATAGCGAGATATGTTGCTAGAAAACCTATTGAAAATAAGTTTGGAAATACAGATAATTTCAAAAGAATAAATGAAGGTGTTAAAAATGAAGGGTGGTTTATCCTTGCAACAACAAGATTACTTCCAGTTTTTCCTTTTGGAATTCAAAATTATGTCTATGGATTAACCGATATAAGTTTTTTAAAATATTGGTTGTTATCAACGACGTTTATTTTGCCTGGAACATCAGTTTTTGTTATTTTAGCTGGTGCTGTAGCTTCAGGAGACAAAAAAACAGCCATAAAATATTCAGTGATAGCTTCATTGATATTATTCGCTTTGACAATAATCACAAAGATTATATCTAAAAATAGTAAAAAAAAATAGGGGTGAAACAGTGGGGAATATAAAAAAAATATTAATATTAGCAGTGTTAGCTTTAATAGCTTGTGGAAAAGAAAATAAAGCTGATGCAGATATTAATTTAGAGTACAACTATAAATCAATATCTGAAAATGCCAAAGGAACAGAAGTCAGTATTTATATGTATGGTGGTTCAGAAGAGATAAATAAATTTATGGATAAACAAATCGTGGTTAGACTTAAAGATAAATACGATTTAAAACTGAATCGTATTCCAATGAATGCTCAAGATTTTGTAAATAAACTTATAGTAGAAAAATCTGCTGGAAAAAAAAGGGGAACAATAGATGTTATTTGGATAAATGGTGAAAATTTTAAAACTCTTAAAGATGGTGGGCTTCTTTGGGGAGATTTTAGCAAAAATTTACCTAATGTCAAACTGTTAAAAAAATCCACGATGAAAAAGGATTTTGGTGAACCTATTTTAGGAATGGAAGTTCCTTGGGGTGAATCTCAATTTAATTTTATATACAGAGGTGAAAAAGACGGGCTTCCATTCCTAGATTCATCCACTCTTTTAGAGTATGTAAAAAATAACCCTGGAAAATTCACTTATCCTGTAGTGACAGACCATACAGGAAATGCTTTTGTAAGAAATATAGCTATAGATATAATTGGCAACGAAAAAATTAACAGTTTAACAAATGATGAACTAAAAAAAGAATTAATGGTAGTTTGGAGTTATTTAAATGAGTTGAAACCTTATTTGTGGCGTCAAGGAGCAACTTATCCAGAAGGGGAGGGGAAATTAGATTCTATGTTCCAAACAGGAGAGCTAGATATCTCTATGGGATATACAATCAATAAAGTAAATTCAAAAATAGCCACTAAAGATTACCCAATCCATGCTAAAAGTTTTTTACTAAATAAAGGAACACTTTTCAACAATCATTACTTAGCAATTCCAGCTAATGCTCCGAATAAAAGTGGGGCACTGGTACTAATAAACTATCTAATTTCTAGTGAAGCTCAAGAGTTAAAACAAAATCCTGAGTTTTGGGGAGATTGGACAGTCTTGGATATGATTGAGCTGTCTCAAGAAGAAGTTAATAAGTTTAGTGTTGATAGAAACAGCAATCTTCCAAGCTTAGAAGAGTTATCTAAAAAAAGAGTGGATGAATTGTCTCCTGCTAAATTAAAAATTATCCAAGAAGGATGGTTAGAGAACGTTGGAAAAAATAAAAAATAAAATGAAAAGAAAATGTTATAACATAATTTTATTAGCACCTTTAGCATTAATGATGAGTATTTGCTTTGTATATTCTATTATTTATGGGGTTATGGGTAGTTTAGGTTTCAACAAAATAGTAGGAATTGATGAATTTACTTTTGAATTTTACAAAAAATTAATTCAAACATCTGAATTTAAAGATTCATTCATTTATACTTTAAAATTAACGTTTATTTCTTCGTTAGCTTCAGCCCTGATTTCAGTTTTAATTTTATATTTTATATATAGTAATATAAATTTAAAATTTATAAATAATGAATTTTTTAAAAAAGTTGTAGAAATTCCACTATTAGTTCCTTACATCATTGGAACATATATGATATTGGCACTTTTATCTCAAAGAGGAATTCTCAGTCAATTTGTTTTTAAAATTGGATTCATAAATAATCATGAAGAATTTCCTGTTTTGACTAACGATAAGCATGGTGTAGGAATGATTTGTACCTATATATGGAAAAGTTCAGCTTTTATTGTGGCTATGAGTGTGGGAACACTTTTTAAAGTGGAGAAAAAATGGAGAGATCTAAAAAAAATATTAAATATAAGTGAAGGTCAATTTTTTAGAACAGTTGTATTCAATATTTTAGCTCCAGGACTAATTACTTCTTACATAATTGTTTTCACTTATATATTCACATCGTTTGAAACACCATATATACTGGGCGTGACCTATCCTAAGACACTGTCTTTGTATGCCTATGAACTTTGTATCCACGGTGGATTAGAAAGTAGAGGAGTTCTTATGGCACTCAATGTACTAATTACTTTTGCCTCTGTAGGTTTAGGTGGAATTTCATATTTTTTAGCTAGTAAATGGATAAAAAAAGATATTGTAGGGTGGGATTGATATGATAAAAGAAAATATAAAGAAAATATTGATTTTGTCTATAGTTGGAGTATTTATAATGCCTTTTATAGCTTTGTTTTATGAAGCACGTTCCTTAGACAAATGGTTAGAAATACTCATGAATAAAGAAATTTATTTAGCAGTAATAAACACTTTAAAAATAGCAGGTTTAACTTTAATTTTCAATTTTATAATAGGAGTTCCAGCTTCTTCAGTTTTGAATAAAAATGAACTGTGGTATGTAAAATATATAAATGGACTGCTATATCTACCTCTTATAGTTCCAGGATTTATAATAACTTTAGGAATTCATTTTACTTTTATAAAACTGAATTTGAGTGAAACTATTTTAGGGGTAGTACTGATTCACACTGTTTTAACGTTACCATATTTTATAAAAGCAGTTGTGGCAGGTTACGGTACAATAGATAAAAGTTATTATAATTTAGGGAAAATAGTAAATGCTAGTGAATTACAGATATATTTTAATATCACTTTACCTAAACTTTTTCCATCTTTTATAGTAGGTTCAAGTTTAGTTATAATAATCTCTTTTGCCCAATATGTAACAACTCTTATTATAGGTGGAGGCAAGGTAATTACTCTTTCTATAATAATTTATCCGTATATCTCAGGAGGAAATTTTAGAATAAGTAGTATTTTAAGTATTATATTTATAGTTGTAAATTTTTCATTTATATTTTTATTTGAAAAATTCACGAAAAAAATATATGTAACAGCGGAGGTTTGATTTGTTTCGAATTAAAAATTTAAATAAAAGTTATAAAGATTTTAAAATAGAAAATTTGAATCTTGAAATTGCTGAGGGAGAATTTTTGACTATCTTAGGAGAATCGGGTTCAGGAAAAACTACATTGCTTAAAATAGCTGGTGCTTTAGACGAAAATTACACTGGAGAAGTACTCTTAAATGGAAAAGATATAAAGCTTGCTTTAAAACTTGGAGAGATATCAATGGTTTTCCAAGAACCCCTACTTCTAAACCATCTAAATCTTTGGGAAAATATTCGTTTTGGAGTAAGATTTAAAAAGTTGGGAAAATTAGAAGAACAAAAAAGAGTAAAAGAAGCAGTGAAACTTTTAGAACTCATGGGATTAGAAAAAAAATATCCTTTCGAGCTCAGCGGAGGACAAAAACAAAGAGTGGCTATTGCTAGATCTTTGGTGAATGAACCAAAATTTATTTTGATGGATGAACCATTCTCAGCATTAGACCCACCTCTTAGAAATCGTTTGCAAGAAAAAATAAAAGAGATTCAAATTGAAAAAAATCTGACAGTTCTTTTTATAACACACGACAGGGATGAAGCTTTTTATATTTCTGACAGAATAGGAATAATGAAAAAAGGTGAGATAGTTCAAATAGATACACCTAAAAATCTTTATGATTTTCCAAATTCAGTTTTTGTGGCTAATTTTTTAGGTATAAACAATATTTTTACTAAAGAAGAAGCTAAAGAAATCCTAAATTTAGATTCTAAATTGAAGTTTGAATACTTAGCTTTGAGAAGTGAAGATTTAAGATTGTCTCAAAATTGTGTTTCAGAAGAAAATACAAAAAAAATAGAAGTAACGATTTTGGATTACTATTTCAAAAGTGGTTTTTATGAAATAAATACTGAGCTTTTAACAGGAAAAAAAATAGTTATAAAGCAAAATAAAGTTGATTTTGAATTGACTAAATTCAGTAAAATATATATAATGTATTGTAAAGAAGATGTTATATATATTGAAATAAAAGGAGAAAATTAATAATGATAAAAATATTACTTGGGCTATTATGGGTTATGCTTTTAGTTTATCTTTTTGTATTTTTAAAAGATTATATTCAGAAAAAAAAATTGAATGAAATTAAAAATGGTGACACATGTAAAATTGCAATAACTGGATTCGTTGTGAATTTTTTAGATACTTTAGGAATAGGATCTTTTGCAATTGCAACAATGATATTTAAACAATCGAAAATGGTTAAAGATAGAATTATTCCAGGAACTTTGAATACAGCGATGTGTATACCAATTATGGCAGAGGCTCTTATTTTTATCAACAAAGTAGAGGTAGATTCAAGAACTCTTATTTCTATGATAATTGCAGCAGTAATAGGAGCATTTTGGGGATCTGGAATCGTATCAAAATTAGACGAAAAAAAAGTTCAAATAGGTATGTCACTTGCTCTTTTATCGGTATTTTTACTCATGCTTTCAGGAAAATTAGGAATTTTACCAATAGGGGGAGAAGCCACTGGACTTTATGGTATAAAATTATTAGTGGCAATTTTATGCAATTTTATATTGGGAGCTTTAATGACATTAGGAATAGGACTTTATGCACCATGTATGGCTCTTGTTTTATCTCTTGGAATGAGTCCACTCGTAGCGTTTCCTGTAATGATGGGATCATGTGCTTTTCTTATGCCAGTAGCAGGAATAAAATTTATAAAAGAAGGAGCTTATGATGCAAAAGTAACTTTTATAATAACTATTTTTGGAGTTTTAGGAGTTATGGTAGCTGTTTATTTTGTAAAATCGCTTCCTTTGGATAAGGTAGTATGGATAGTTATGATGGCAATATTATATACGGCTGTAAAACTTTTTTTAGATTCTAAAAAAGTAAAAACAATATAGTGATTAAATAAAAGCTCGTATTTCAAAAGAAATACGAGCTTTTATTTAAAAAATGAGATTGAAAAACAAAGCTGTTTTTCTTATAAATCTTTTAAAGAAAAATTTAAAACTACCAGGTTCAATTATATCATTTTGTTTGAAATAAACTATAGTGCTGTACAATATAAGTATAAGTGCTAAAATGAGCAAAGAAATAAAAAGCATTGATAAAAATCCTGTTTCTTTTTTATTAGGATATCTTGTAGAATTGAAATTCACCACCTTATATGCCTCCTGTATACAATTAAAAATTATTTGTATAGTGTATACGGTTAAAAGTTTAAATTTCCTTTAAAAAAATTTTTTTTATCTTTTTTTTATCATATATTTTAAGTGTTTGTATCCAATTCTAGAAATAACATTTATTTTGTACAAGTTATCTAAAATATTATTAATAAAATTAGAGTTTTTATTGATAAAGTTATAATAAGAGATTATTTCTCTTATAGAATGAGCATCGCTACCAAAAGTAGGAGTTTTATGGTGGATAAAACATAAATCGTTGGCACGGCTGTTATTTTTTTTTGGTAAACTGTGATTATACACTTCAATACCATCAACTAAAGGGATTATGTTAAAAATATTTTCTTTATTTTTTAAAAAGTTTTTTTGAGCCATTCCATTTATATGAGGAATTGAAATGTAGCATTCAAATGTTAGAAGAACCTCTAAATAATAGTCGATGTCCTTATTGGTTCTAGACATACGAGTTTTATGTAAATTAGGTTGGACATGATCTTTGTAAAAAGTTTCTAAATTTTTAAAATTTTTAAAATAAACTAAAATTTCAAAACCGTCATGGCACCCCAGCTCAATAGCAGGAACCACATTGATACCATTTTCTTTCAGCTCTATTCCACCTTGAATTCTATTGTGATCTGCCACGGCAATAAGGTAGTTTTTGTTTTTTAAAAAATCTTTTAAATCTGAAACTGTTATATTACTGTCTGAAAAGTTAGTGTGAAGATGCATATCTAAATAAAAGTTATCCTCTTGGGGATTGTTTGTAACTACAAACTTAGAAAAAAAATTTGAAATTTTGTCTAATTCAATCATAAAACACCTCGTTTATATAGTTTTAAAAGTGAGATAAGAATCATAAAATAGGGGATAAAAGCCTAAAAACAGATTCTTTTATTTTTATAATAAAAGTTCTTTTACCAAAATCTTCTAAAGTTAATGGCTCAGAATTTTTTAAATCTTTAATAAAAAGATTTCGTAGCTCAATTATGATAGGTCCGTTGTACAGATTTATATTCAGCTCAAAATTTTGATAAAAGCTTCTATAGTCAAAATTAACAGTTCCTAGGGTAGCAATTTTGTCATCAATTATCATAAGTTTACTATGAATAAAACCATTTTTATAATGATAAAATTGAACGCCATATTTGAGGAGATCCCAAGCAAAAGCTTGATTAACCCAATAAATAAAAAAATGGTCAGATTTATCAGGGATAATTATTTTTATTTTAATTCCAGAAAGAGCAGCAATTTTTAAAGCATCTAAAACAGCATCATCTGGAACAAAATATGGTGTTTCAATATAAATAGACTTTTCAGCAGATAAAATCATTTTTAAAATATTGTTTCTAGCAGTTAAAATTTCGTAATTTGGGCCACTACTAACTAATTGAGCATCAAATTTGTTGTTATCAATTGAATTGATATATTTTTCAAAATCTATTAAAGAGTGTTCCGCACCAATAATTTGTTTTATAAAGTTCCAAGAAAAACTAAACTCTTTTTGAAATTCATTGATAATAGGGCCACGTAGTCTAAGAGCTGTATCCCGCCAATTTCCTAATTTACTTTTTCCAATGTACTCTTTACCAATATTGAATCCACCGATGTAAGCGATATCATTATCAATAACAGTTATTTTTTTATGATCTCTATAATTGGCTCTGAGATTTATAATTTTGATAAAAGGAAGAAGAGAGGGAAAAAAAACTTCAACTTCAATTCCTTTTTTTCTAAGCTCTTTTAGTTTCCAATAAGCAATAGCATTGACTCCATCTAAAATTATTTTGATTTTTACATTTTCTTCTGATTTTTTCATAAGAGCACTATAAAGCGCCTCACCCAGTTCATCATTGTGAAAACTAAAGTATTCCATGTGAATGGTTTTTTTTGCACAATTGATATCATCTAAAAGAGTTGCAAAAAAATCTTTACCATTGTCAATAAGTGAAAACTCATTGTAACTAGACAGATTTCCTGCAGATGAAGCTTCTAAAAATTTAATGAGATTTTCATAATTTTTTATATTTTCTCCTTTAGATACAGAGATTTTATGAAAAGAGGTACTGAATTTTTTTTTATAAAATTTAGATATAATTTTTGATTTCTTTAAACTGAGCCCCAAAAAAAGAAAGCTTATAAAGCCTAGATATGGTGCAAAAATAAGTAATGAAATCCAAAATAAAGCTTGAACTGGTCGTTTCTTTTCAAAAAAAATTATAAGTAATAAAAAAAAGATATTGAAAGATATAATGTAATCTTTAAAATGTTCTGAAATATATATAGATATTTCTTTCATAAAGTTTCCTCCGAGTTTTGAGATTACTTATTATATACCTTTTAAAATAAATTTTCCTTGAAAATTTAAAAAAGGAAAAGTTTTTATTTTCTAGAACAAAGTAGATGAAATAAAAATAAATAAAATTTGAGGAGTAAAAAATGGAAAATAAAAAAAATGAGTTATCTAAAATAATGGAGATGCTTCCTAATGATTTGCTTATTTTACCTTTAATAACTAGACCTATATTCCCTAATATAATGGTTCCTATCACATTTACCGGGGAAGACTACATAGAGATAATAAAAAAATCTGTTGAAAAACATAATGGCTTTATGGGATTTGTTTATGCTCAAGAGTTTGAAGAAATAAATATTTCTAAGTCTAAACTGAATGACTATGGAACGGTAGTAAAAATCCATAAAATAAATCAAATTTCAGAAAATACAATTCAAGTTATTGTTCAAGGAATAAATAGATTTAGAAAAAAAACAGTTATTTTGGAAAATGAAAATGAAATTTTATGGGAAGTTGAACATCACAAAGAAAGTGAAGAAATTCCTACAGATGAAGTAAAAGCTTACATTATCGCTATAATGGGAGTTTTGAAAGAGATATTTAGTTTGAATCCTATAATGCAAGAAGAACTGAAACTTCTTATGTCTCATGTTTCTTATGATAAACCAGGAATATTGGTAGATTTGATATCTTCTATGTTGAAAACAGAAGCTAAAGAGCTGGAAGAACTTTTAGAAGAGTTTTCTCTTGAAGAACGTTCTAAAAAACTTTTAATTCTTTTGAAAAAAGAGCTAGAAATTTCTGAATTACAAATGAAAATTTCTAAAGAGATAGATGACAAAGTAAGTTCACAGCAGAAAGAGTTTTTTTTAAAAGAACAATTAAAAGTTATAAAAAGAGAGTTGGGATTGGAAAAAGATGAAAAAGCAAATGAATTAGAAAATATTCAAAAAAGATTATCGGAAATAAAATTGTCCCCTGAAGCTAAAGAAGTCATAGATGATCAAATGGAAAAATTGTCATTGATAGAAAAATCTTCACCAGAGTATCATTTGACTAGATCATATATTCAATCTATAGTAGAACTTCCATGGGGAGTTTATACAAAAGATAAAACAGAGATAAAAAAAGCTAGAACTATATTGGATCATGATCACTATGGACTGGAAGATGTAAAAAATAGTATATTAGAATTTATAAGTACCATTGTAAAAACAGGAAACGTAAGTGGTTCTATTCTTTGTTTAGTGGGACCTCCAGGAGTTGGAAAAACTTCAATAGGAAAATCTATAGCTAATTCTTTGGGAAGAGAGTTTTTTAGATTTTCAGTTGGTGGAATGGTGGATGAAGCTGAAATAAAAGGACATAGAAGAACTTATGTAGGAGCTATGCCAGGAAAAATTATTCAAGCTTTAAAAACAGTAAAATCTTCTAATCCTGTAATTATGATAGATGAAATTGATAAAATCGGAAATTCTTTTAGAGGTGATCCAGCTTCAGCACTACTTGAAGTTTTAGATCCTGAACAAAACAAAGATTTTTTAGACCATTATTTAGATGTAAGATATGATTTGTCTAAAATACTTTTTATTACTACAGCTAATCAATTGGATACAATACCTAGACCACTATTGGATCGTATGGAACTTATTCAACTGTCAGGTTATATAACAGAAGAAAAGATAGAGATAGCAACTCGTCATTTGATACCTAAGCAATTAGCAGAAAATGGAATGAATAAAAATGAAATAAGTTTTGCTAAAAAGGGATTAATCAATGTAATAGAAAAATATGCAAGAGAAGCTGGAGTCAGAAACTTAGAAAAAGCTATTAGAAAAGTTATGAGAAAAGTTTCTTTAAAAATGGCAGAAGGGTATTCTGAAAAAGTATTGGTAACAGATAAAAATCTAGAAGAATATTTAGGACAGCCTATTTTTTCTAGTGAAGAACTTTATCAAAAAAATATTCCAGGAGTTACTTTGGGACTAGCTTGGACTTCTATGGGTGGAGATACTTTGTATATGGAAGCAATTTCAACAAGTAAAAATGGAGCAGGATTTAAACAAACAGGACAATTGGGAGACGTAATGAAAGAGTCTTCTGAAATAGCTTATTCATATGTAAGGTCTCACATGTGGAACGGGGATAGATACAATGATTTCTTCGATAAAAATAGTGTGCATCTTCATGTCCCAGCAGGAGCAACTCCTAAAGATGGTCCATCAGCAGGAATAACTATGGCTTTGGCTTTGTATTCACTAGCTATAAATAAACCTGTGAAAAAAGGAATAGCTATGACGGGTGAATTAACACTTACCGGAAAAGTTTTACCGATAGGAGGACTTAAAGAAAAAACTATTGCAGCGAGAAGAGTTGGAATTTTTGAACTGATTATTCCTAAAGATAATAAAAAAGATTTTGATAGACTTCCTGAATATATAAAAAAAGGAATTAAAATAAATTGTGTAGATTATTTTGATGACGTAATAGCTGCAGCCTTTGAATAATAATTTTTCTTGTTAAAAGCTAAAGGATAAGATATAATTGTGGATATACTACAATTTATGAAGGAGTACTTATGAGTTTAGCTAAAAATATAAAAAAAGGCGAAAAATTCAATATAGTTGTTGGGGATTACATAGTAAAAAAAATGGGATTACCTTCTCGTTGTAATCTGGCTAAATTTTTCTCGATAAAATTTGATGATGAGTTAAAAGAAAAAATAAATGATATGAAATCTTTTACAAAAATTTCACAAATCTATCTTGATTCAGCTTTAGGAAATAGAGAAAGTTTAATTCAAAAAATAGAAGAACTTTACGAATATAAAGATAACATTATAATAGAGAAAAAAAGTTTTATAGATTTTGAAAATATAGAAACTTTAATAAGGTTTGACTATGACACATGTTTTGAAAGTTTTTTTTCAGAAGAGTTAGAAGAAGTAAAAACATATAAAGTTTTTGGTGATTTAAATAAAACTAGTAAAATGATGATAACTTTTCAAGATTTAAGAAAATATAAAATACTCACAATGTATAAAGAGTACTTAGATAATTTAACTTCAGAGTTTTTTAAAAGAGAAACAATAATTTTAGGAGATGATTTTGAAGATAGTGATTTCTTAGAATTTTTCGAATATCTTTTAAAAAGAGATAAAGAAAATATTTTGAAACCCATATATTTCTTAAGCTCAAAAGAACAATTAGAAGAGAAAATTGAAAATTTCATTTTAGAAAATAATGTAACTCTTGTGAAGGTTAAAAGTCTTGAAGAATATATAAACTCAGAAGATTCAACTGAAAAGTTATTGTTAGAAGAAATAATAAAAATAGAAGAACTAGCAGAAGAACTAGCAGAAGAAGCAGTAGAAGAACCAAAAGAAGAACCAATTGAAGTAGAGAAAGAGGTAGAACAAAAAGAAATTTTAACTCTTGTAGAAAGTGATGGAATTTTTTTTGAAACAGCAGCAGAGATGAGATTTAGGTCTATGAAGTTAGAAGAAAATCCTATCTGCTACAGCAATATTGATGTTGATCAAGAAGTTATGAAATCACTTAAACTTAGAGCTAACTCTATAAAAATAGGAGATCTTATTATTTTAGGAGTAAAAATACGTTTATTTGGAGATGACAACTTAAAGTTTTTAGAAATTAAAACTAGAGAATTCAAAATAAAGACTTCGGTGAGAGTTGCAAGAAATGGAGAAGTTTATAAAGATGGAACTTATTTAGAATATGAAATATACAGTGTAAATAACGTAAGATTTAAACAGTTGCTTGATTTGTTTGCTGAAATCTTTACAGGAAAAGAGATCACTTTTAAAAGTGATAATTTAGATGTTAAAATAAATTTAGTTCATATTCTTCATGAGCAAAAATTTAAAATTATAAAAGAAGCCGAAAGAACCTATGAAGAATTTTTCAAAGGTACAATTGAAGAAAAAAAGTTTTATTCTACAACTTTGAGCTATTATCAAATCTTTCTTTTAAATTCATATATAAGAAAAACTAATTACGAATCTTGGGCTAATTTTGTCTTAGATGAAAAAATAGATTTTGTTAATAATTCTGGAATAGTGGCTATAAGGGATCATAAAATAAAATTCCCAGAAGGAGTTGGAATTTTACGTGAAAAAATTCAATTATTAGAGCCAGTAGAGGTAGAAAGAGTTTTATTAGAAGATGGGAAAAGCAAGTTGAAACATGCCAAAATAAAAATTACTTTGGAAAAAATAAGTTAAGAAAGAGGGTTTTATGTTAAAAAAAGATGAGTTTTTTAAAGAGTTTAACATAGATGAGGAATATTTTTTAAGCACAGGATTAGATTGGGATGAGTTAAACAGAATTTATGTAGATTACATAGCGATTGTTCCTTATTTAGAAAAAGAAGCAGAACATATAGTTTCAAAATTAATAGACTTGGAAAAAGCTCATTCAGTTAGAAGAAGAGTAAAAAGACCAAGTCATTTAATAGAAAAAATTATAAGAAAAGGAGCTAGTTATTCATCTAGAAACTTGTCTGTCTCAAATTACAGAGAAATAGTAACAGATTTAATAGGGATAAGAGTGTTACATCTTTTTAAAGATGATTGGAAAGAAATCCATCATGGTATAGCCAAACTTTGGGAACTTCTAGAAATACCTCAAATTAATATAAGAAGAGGTGACTACAATTTAGATATATTGGAGCAAAGTGTTAATGAGCTAGGATGTGAAATAGTAATAAGAGACCATGGCTATAGATCCGTTCATTATTTGATTGCTATTCCAGTTACTAGAGTTCATCAAGTTAGAGTTGAAATTCAAGTTCGCACGGTTTTTGAAGAAGCATGGAGTGAAATAGACCATATTACTCGTTATCCTTATGATGCAGAAAATGAAATTTTAGTGGAATATCTTGCAATTTTTAACAGGATAGTTGGAAGTGCAGATGAAATGGGAACTTTTATTAAAAATCTTAAAGAAAGAGTAACTTTACAAGATAAAAAAAATACAGCTAAAAGAGAGCTAGATATAAAATTTAGATAAAGTTATAAAAAAAGTTGACTTTATATGCTTTGTGTAGTATTATTTTTAAGTATTGAATTTTTAATAAATTTCATTCAATCAACAAAAAAATAAAAATGATGCAGTCATTAACTGCTTGAACATTCAAAGGCGAATTTTTTTTTTCGCCTTTTTTTTATAAAAAAATATTGAATATTAAAGGAGAGTTTAAATGAAAATAGGTTTTGATCACAACAAATACATTACAGAGCAATCACAATATATATTAGAAAGAGTTAATAACTATGACAAGCTATATCTAGAATTTGGGGGAAAACTTCTTTTTGATTTACATGCTAAAAGAGTTTTACCTGGATTTGATGAAAATGCAAAAATAAAGCTATTACACAAGATGAAAGAGCAAGTGGAAGTAATAATATGTGTTTATGCAGGAGATATTGAACGTAATAAAATACGTGGAGATTTTGGAATAACTTATGATATGGATGTTATGAGACTTATAGATGATTTACGTGAATATGAACTAGAAGTAAACAGTGTAGTTATTACAAGATTTGATGAGCAGCCAGCAACTAATGTATTTATTAACAAACTAGAGCAAAGGGGTATAAAAGTATACAAGCATCGTTCTACTAAAGGGTATCCAACAGATGTAGAAACAATAGTAAGTGATGAGGGATATGGTAAAAACCCTTATATAGAGACTAGTAAGCCTATAGTTGTAGTGACAGCTCCAGGACCTGGAAGTGGAAAATTAGCAACTTGCTTAAGTCAATTATATCATGAGTCTAAACTTGGTAAAAAACCAGGTTATTCTAAATTTGAAACTTTCCCTGTTTGGAATGTACCATTGAAGCACCCTTTAAACGTAGCTTATGAGGCAGCTACTGTAGATTTAAGAGATGTAAATATGATAGATCCGTTTCACTTGGAAGCTTATGGAGAAGTATCGATAAACTATAACAGAGATATTGAAGCATTTCCTTTGTTGAAAAAAATAATAGAGAAAATTACAGGTAAACCTTCTATGTACAAGTCACCAACAGACATGGGGGTAAATCGTGTAGGATTTGGAATTTTTGATGATGCAGCAGTAAGATTTGCTTCTGAGCAAGAGATAATTAGAAGATATTTCAAAACAGCTTGTGATGTTAAAAAAGGTTATTTAGATAGTGAAGCACTAAAACTTTCTAAGTGGATAATGGAAAGTAGCAATCTAAAAGAATTGGATAGAAAAGTTGTGACTGTAGCAAGAGAACATTTAGAAAAAATAAAAACTGAAAAAACATTTTGTGACATTCATTCATCTCTTGCTATAGAACTTCCGGATGGAACAAATATAACAGGTAAACATACAAATACAATGGATGCTCCTTCAGCAGCGATACTTAATGCAGTTAAACATTTAGCTAAGATAAATGATTCTATGCATTTAATTTCACCGGTTATACTTGAACCGATGCTTAAATTGAAGGGACAAACTTTAAAAAATAAAGTTACTTCATTGGATTCAGAAGAAATTTTAATAGCTCTTTCTATTTGTGCAGCAACTAATCCTATGGCAGCAGCAGCTTTAGAAAAAATTGGAGCACTTAAAGGTTCTCAAGCACATTGTACAACAATACTGAGTAAAAATGATGAGCAAATATTCCGTAAATTAGGAATAGACATAACTTTTGACCCAGTTTTTCCAACAGAAAACTTATATTATAACGAATAATTGTGTAAAAACAAAAAAATTAAAAGGAACTCGAGATTGATTACTGAGTTCCTTTTTTCAAATATTGTACATGATCACCTCAACTTCGAAACTATTGTTTAATTTCTACAAATTTAAGAGATCTATCTTCCTCCCCTAAATCTACTGTGGAAATATTAGCTAGATAGATAGTTTTATAAACTGAATCAAGAATCTCTTTTAAGTATTCAGGATCATTTTTTAAATTTTTTCCTAAATTTTTGTTTATCATAGTTCACTCCTAGTTATTTTTTTATTCAATATATTATATGATAATCTTTTATGGTTTCCTTTTAAAAATAAAAAGAAATTTTTTATTTTTTTTTCTATGTTTTTTCTATATGTTTAAACAAAAATTACAATCAAAAGGAGTTGGAAAATGAAAAGAATAATTCTACATTATGATATGGATGCCTTTTATGCTAGTGTAGAAGAAAAAGAAAATCCTAAACTCAAAGGAAAACCTTTTGTTGTGGGCGGTGGAGTTATCTGTACAGCAAGTTATTCAGCACGAAAATATGGAGTTCGTTCAGCTCAAACTGTTTTTGAGGCTAGAAAACTTTGTCCCAGTCTTTTTGTTTTACCTGTGAACATGGAACTTTATCAAAAATTTTCTGATTTGATTCAGTCTTTAGTTTTGAAAATAACTCAAAAAGTAGAGTTCATAGCTAAAGACGAAGGCTATATTGACTTGACGGAAATAATAGAAAATAATTACGATACTAAAATAAAATTTGGAAAAAAATTTCAGAAAAGAATAAAAGAGATAACTGGATTGACTTGCTCAATAGGTATAGGTTATAACAAACTTACAGCTAAAATAGCTTCAGATATAAATAAACCAGCAGGAATTCATATGTTCCTCAATGAAAAGGAGTTTGTGGAATATATCTCAGAAAAATCAATAAGAATCCTTCCAGGAGTAGGAAAAAAACTTTGTGAAGAGCTAAATCTAAAAGGTATAATGAGTGTGAGAGATGCAAGAAATATGTCTTATCCAGAATTGAGAAAATATGGAAATTCAAGAGCAGATATTTTATATTACTATAGCCGTGGAATAGATGATTCTTCTATAAATTTTGAAAGAAAAACTCATTCAATAGGAAGTGAAAATACATATAGGGAAAACTTAGTTGGAGAAGAAAGGATAAACTTAGAGTTTGACCAACTCTTTAAAAAAGTATATGAAAGATTTTGTGATGAAAAAATTTACTGTAGGACGGTAAACATAAAAATTAGGTATGGAGATTTCAAAACTATGACTCGATCTTATTCATTAGGAATACCTACAAACTCATATAGATCTATAAGAGAAGGAATGGAAAAACTAATAAATGAGTTGGAGGATTTTGAAAATATTCGTTTGGTTGGTTTTACTTTGTCCAATATATCTAAAAAAATTATCAAGCAACTTAAACTATAAAAATTGAAATTTGATAAAAAAGTTTTTCTATGTTAGAATTGTTGATATAAGAGTATAATTTTTTTAAAGGAGCTGATATTATGGTATATGATTTAACTAGAGAACAGGTTAAAGAGGTTTTAGAATATTACTTAAAAGTGGCTAAAAAAGCTAAAGGTGAAGTTGTAGTTTTAAATAAAACTTCAGATGAAGCTGATGAATATGTTATAGGTAAAATTGGAGATTTTGAGACTATAAAAACTCAAAAAAATGATTTTTTAGAAATTACCGTTTATGACAATATGGAAGAAGATATTGAATATGAAGAATTTTCAATAGGAGAAGGAAAAGATTACAATGCAATGAAAAAAGACATTTTAAAACTTTCTGTAAATGAAAAAGAAATAAAAGTAAAAAAAGAAGAAAAGAAAACTTTTAAAAAAGAGCATCCTTTTCAAAAATTTTTAAAAAAATAGTTAAAAAATATATGTTGACAATTTATAAAAATGATAGTATTATCTTAAAAATTAAATAAAAAATTATCCCATATAAATTTCAGATAAGGTGGAATGTTTCTACGAGTTGCCGTTAACAACTCTCTATGGGCCAATATAAAATTCTTAAAATTCAAGATGATTGAATTTTTTTGAAATATTTGGCCTGTGCAATTAGCATAGGCTTTTTTATTTATAAATTTATTGATACTAAAAAATTGGAATAAGGGAGAAAATGTGAAGCTGCTTAAAGATTTAATAAAAACAAAAGGAAAAGTTGTAAATGGTTCTATGCTAAAAGTAGATAATTTTTTAAATCATCAAATAGATGCTAATCTTATGTATGAAGTTGGAAAAGAGTTTAAAGAAAGGTTTAAAAACTTAGAAGGAATAACTAAAATAGTTACGATAGAAGCTTCTGGAATAGCAATAGCTACAGCTGTAGCTTATCATTTCGGTGTACCTTTAGTTTTTGCTAAAAAAACTAAACCTGCCACTATGGGAGAGTTTTATACAGCTAAAGTGCATTCTTTCACTAAAAAGAAAGAGTATGATATTTGTATCTCTAGAGAATATATAAAAGCAGAGGATAAAGTTTTAATAGTAGATGACTTTTTAGCTATGGGTGCAGCTGTTTTAGGTTTAGAAAACATAGTAAGACAAGCTAAAGGTGAAGTTCTAGGAGTGGGAATAGTTATAGAAAAAGGTTTCCAAGAGGGATCTAAAATATTGAGAGAAAAAGGATTAAATGTGCAATCTTTAGCGATTTTATCTGGATTCGAAAATGGAAAAGTGATTTTTAAAGAAGAATAGAATTTATTTCTATTCTTTTTTCTTTTACAGAGTATTTCAGTATGGTAAAATAGATATTGACAAAATTGAATTTAAAAGGAGAACTTATGATAGATAAAAAACTATTGGAAACTATTTTAGAAAAAGCCTTGTCAACAGGTGGTGATTTTTCTGAGATTTATGTTGGTGAACGTTGGGATAATAGTATTTCACTTATAAGTGGAAAAATAGAAAACTCTGTTTCAGGAACGGATTTCGGAGTTGGAATAAGAGT
>JBOFFH010000073.1:0-7337 GCA_051648485.1 Fusobacteriaceae bacterium | reverse complement strand
CCGCATCAATGTTTGCGAAATCTACTTTCTTAGCAAGACCTAAGTCTGATAATACTTTTGAGATTGCTGCAGTTGTTGTTGTTTTTCCATGGTCAACGTGTCCTATTGTTCCAACGTTAACGTGGGGTTTGCTTCTTTCGAATTTTTCTTTAGCCATTGTTCAATTCCTCCTAAGTTATGTTTTAACTTTTTTATTTTTATTTTTATATTTAATACTAGAATATACCGCTAGCTGAGAGAAAATCTCCCAGCCAACAGTTATATCAAGTTTAAATTACTTTCCTCTTTCCTCAGCTATTGCTTTTTGGATACTTGCTGGAACTGCGATGTACTCTTTGAATTCCATAGCATAAGTTGCTCTTCCTTGAGATTTTGATCTTAAGTCAGTTGCATACCCGAACATTTCTGATAAAGGTACTCTACCAGTTATGATTCTTGCTCCGTTTCTTTCAGTCATTCCATCAATCATTCCTCTTCTTGAGTTAAGATCCCCTATTAGGTCTCCCATGTATTCTTCTGGAGTAGTTACTTCTACTTTGAATACAGGCTCAAGAATTACTGGTTTAGCTTTTACAGCAGCTTGCTTAAGAGCCATAGAACCAGCTATTTTAAATGCCATCTCTGATGAGTCAACCTCATGGTATGATCCATCATATAAGATAACTTTAACATCAACTAGAGGGTATCCAGCGATGATTCCACCTTCAAGAGCTTCTCTACAACCTTTTTCAACTGCAGGTATGTACTCTCTAGGGATAGATCCTCCTGTTACTTTATTTACAAACTCAAACTCTTTACCAGGGTTTGGCTCAAGAGTGATCTTAACGTGACCGTATTGACCTTTTCCTCCTGATTGCTTAGCGTATTTAACATCTTGATCTACACTAGCTGTGATTGTCTCTCTGTAAGCAACTTGTGGTTTACCTACTGTAGATTCAACTTTGAACTCTCTTCTCATTCTATCTACTAGAATTTCAAGGTGAAGTTCTCCCATTCCAGAAATTATTATCTGTCCAGTTTCTTGATCAGTTTTAACTCTGAATGTAGGATCCTCTTCTGCAAGTTTAGAAAGGGCAATTCCCATCTTCTCTTGGTCAACTTTAGTTTTTGGCTCAACTGCAACCGATATAACCGGCTCAGGGAACTCCATTTTCTCAAGTATGATTGGATTATCCATATCACAAAGAGTATCTCCAGTAGTTGTATCTTTTAATCCAACTGCTGCAGCGATATCTCCACAGTAAACCTGCTCGATTTCTTCTCTTTTGTTAGCATGCATCTGAAGTATTCTTCCCATTCTCTCTTTTTTACCTTTAGTTGAGTTAAGAACATAAGATCCCTTCTCAAGAACTCCAGAGTAAACTCTAAAGAATGAAAGTCTTCCAACAAATGGATCAGTCATTATTTTGAATGCTAATGCTGAGAATGGAGAATCGTCAGCAACTGCTCTAGTTACAGTTAATTCTGCATTTTTAACGTCAGTTCCAACTATAATTCCTGCTCCTGTTCCTTCAGCATAAGTTCTGTTAAGTGGAGATGGCATAAACGCAACTATAGCATCTAGTAACGATTGAACTCCTTTGTTTTTGAATGCTGTTCCACAAGTTACTGGAACAACTATATTCTGAATTGTAGCTGCTCTTAAAGCAGTCTTAATCTCTTCAACTGTAAGTTCCTCTCCTGCAAAGAATTTTTCCATTAAAGCATCATCAGTTTCAACAATTGACTCAACCATAGCAATTCTAAGTTCTTCAGCTCTAGCTCTAAGCTCAGTTCTAATTTCTTGAACTTCGAAATTTTTACCGTCTGCTGTATCTAAAGGCCAAACAATTTCTTTCATTTCTATTAGGTCAACTATACCTTCAAATTGATCTTCAGCTCCGATTGGTAACTGAATTGGTACTGGATTAGAACCTAATTTTTCTCTGATATCGCTTACGCACATATCAAAGTCTGCACCTACTCTATCCATCTTGTTAAAGAAAGCTATTCTTGGTACACCATACTTATCTGCTTGTCTCCAAACAGTTTCAGATTGTGGCTGAACTCCATCAACTGCAGAGAAAACTGCAACTGCACCGTCAAGTACTCTAAGAGATCTTTCAACCTCTACAGTAAAGTCCACGTGACCTGGTGTGTCTATTATATTTATTCTGTGTTCTTTCCAGAAACATGTAGTTGCAGCAGAAGTAATTGTTATACCTCTTTCTTGCTCTTGCTCCATCCAGTCCATTGTAGCGGCACCTTCGTGAACCTCTCCAATTTTGTGCTCTACTCCAGTGAAATAAAGGATTCTTTCTGTAGTAGTTGTTTTTCCTGCATCGATGTGAGCCATGATTCCTACGTTTCTAGTCATATCTATTGATACTTTTCTAGCCATTTGGTGATTCCTCCTCGAATTTACTATTGAAAAAATTTATTTTCTTACTATACTAAATAGTTAATTAAACTCTGTAGTGTGCGAAAGCTCTGTTTGCTTCTGCCATTCTGTAAGTATCTTCTTTCTTTCTGATAGTAGATCCATCATTGTTAGATGCTGCTATTAACTCAGCTGCTAACTTTTGTATCATCCCATACTCTTTTCTTGATCTTGTGTAAGATACTAACCATCTAAGTGCTAAAGTTTGTTGTCTTTCGATTCTAACTTCAACTGGTACTTGATAAGTAGCTCCTCCGATTCTTCTAGATCTAACTTCAACTGCAGGTTTGATATTATCTAATGCTTGCTTAAATACATCATATCCCTCTAATCCAGTTTTCTCTTTTATTAAATCCATTGCTGAGTAGAATATCCCCTCTGCGATTGATTTTTTTCCGTCTACCATGAATGCATTTATTGTTTTAGTAACAACTTTATCCGAGTATCTTGAATCAGGTAAAACATCTCTCTTAACTGCTGCTCTTCTTCTTGACATAATTACACCTCCCTATTTATTACGCTTTTTTAGTTCCGTATTTTGATCTTGATTGTTTTCTCTTAGCAACTCCAGCTGTATCTAAAGCTCCTCTTATAACCTTGTATCTAACTCCTGGTAAATCTTTTGTTCTTCCACCTCTTACTAGAACGATCGAGTGTTCTTGTAAGTTGTGTCCTTCTCCTGGAATATAACTAGTTACTTCGATTCCGTTCGTTAATTTTACTCTGGCAACCTTTCTTAAAGCTGAGTTTGGTTTTTTAGGTGTAGTAGTATAAACTCTTACACACACTCCTCTTCTTTGTGGGTTTCCTTGTAATGCTGGTGACTTGTTAGACTCTTCTAGAGTTTGTCTTCCTTTTTTTACTAATTGATTTAAAGTAGGCATTTTACCCTCCTTGCATTGAATTTTATTTTATAATTATTATTATAACTTAAATATTATAATCATTTTAAGATAAAAAGTCAACAATTTGTTTTTAGCATCACAATTTTGTCTATAATTTTTTTTTAAAAATACAAAAAAGATGATACATAACAAAGAGCGTACTCTTGAACTTATTATATCATCTTTTTTACAATTTAAATAGTGTTTTTTAAAGAATCTAATTCTTTTTCACTTTCTTCCCACTGTTCAATTATATTTAAAAGTTCCATTTCAAATTCATCTAATTCTTCCTGAATTTTTAAAAGTTTTTCTAAATCATTAATTTTTCCTGCAAGTTCATATTCTTTTTCTTTCTGAGATTTTTTTGCCTCTATTTTTTCCATATCTTCTTCTAACTTTATAATTTTTCTTTCTAGATTTTTTATTCTATTACTAGATTTTTTTTGTTCTTCATAGCTCAATGCTTTTGTTGTATCTTTTATTTTTTCTTCTTTTCTTGAAATATATGCATCATAATCACCTTTAAAAAGAGTTGCTCCATCGCTAGTTATTTCATAAATACTGTTTACTGTTGCTTCTAAAAAATATCTATCATGAGAAACAACTATTAAAGTTCCTTCGTAATCTTCTAAAGCTTCTTCCAGTATTTCACGTGAATATATATCCAAGTGATTTGTAGGTTCATCAAAAATAAGAAAATTAGGTTTAGACAAGATGAGTTTCATAAACTCGACTCTTGCTTTTTCACCACCACTTAAAAGAGATACTTTTTTATCTACATCTTCTGCTGTAAATAAGAATCCTCCTGCATAAGTTCTAGCTTCTTCATAAGTTAAAGGAGCACTTTCCATAATTTCTTCTAAAACTGTATTTCTTAAATCTAAACTACTATGATTTTGGTCATAATAACCAACTTTAACTCTTTCGCCAACTATTATGTTTCCTGTATCAGAAGTTTCGAATCCATTTATTATTTTTAATAATGTAGATTTTCCAGCTCCATTTTTACCAATAACTCCAATTCTATCACCTTTATATACATCTAAATTCAAATTAGAAAATAATTTTAAATCTTCATAGCTTTTACTTAGATTTTCTATTCTTAAAACTCTATCTGCACTACTGTTATGTATTCTGAATTTAAGCCTTATTTTTCTCACTGGGATAACTGGATTATCCATTTTTTCCATACGATTTAGAATTTTTTCTCTTCCACGAGCTTGTTTAGTTTTTATTCCAGCTTTGTATTTTCTTATATATTCTTCCATTTTTCTAATTTTATCTTGCTCTTTTTCAAAAGATTTTACAGCTCCTACAAGATAAGCTTCTTTTTGTATCTTATAATCCGTGTAATTTCCAGAATAAAAATTCAAAGTTTTTCCTTCCATTTCAAAAATACGATTAGTTACATTATCTAAAAATAATATATCGTGTGAAATAAGAACAAATGCTTTTTTGTAATCTTTTAAAAATCTTTCTAACCATTCTATCGCCATAAGATCCAAATGATTTGTAGGCTCGTCTAAAATTAAAAGTTCTGGTTCTTCTAAAAGAATTTTTCCTAGTGCCACTCTTGAAACTTGACCTCCAGACAAATCTTCTACTTTATTATTCCAAACACTTTCAATAAGAGATAATCCATTCAATACCTGTTTTACTTTGTATTCTATAGTATATCCTTCTCTACTCTCATACCTAGAAGAAACTTCGGAAAGTTCTTTCATTACATCCTCAAAATTTTCTACCTCTGTTGCTAATTTCTTATTTAACACCTGTATTCTTTGATAATCCTCTTGAAGGTCTTTAAAAACCTCCATCAATTCGTCAAAAACTGTATTTTTTGGATTTAAATTTGTATTTTGAGAAAGATATCCAATTTTTAATCCTGTTTTTTTAGAAATATTTCCTTTTTTTTTAGTCTCTAAATCTATATCATCATCTTCTAGTCCTAAAATAATTTTTATAAGGGTTGTTTTTCCAGCTCCATTTACTCCAATAAGACCTATTTTATCTCTTTCATCTACTGCAAAACTTATATCCCTAAATAGTAAATCTCCTGCAAAATTTTTACTTATATCATTAACTTGTAATATCGCCATTTTTACTCCTAACTTTCTTTTATATTTTTTTTATTATAACATAAATTTTAGTTCTTAGTAAATTATAATTATTCCTCTTTAATTTATCTAGTTACTAGGTTATACTTCACTAAACATTTTAACTGAGAGGTTCGTATGAAGAAAATCAAAATAAATTTTAACACTATTTTTAACTTTATTATTTTCATTACTTTTTATAGTTCTATTTTTGCTAATAATATCAATTCTAAAAATGAAATATTGGACTCTATAAATGAAAAAATTAATTTATTAAAACATGAACAAAATAAATTAGAACTTTTAAAAATTCAGATTGAAAAAAAATCTATAGATCTTTCTCAGCAGTTTTCTAAAGATAAAAAACCAGTTATCGCTTTAGTTTTAAGTGGGGGTGGGGCAAGAGGAGCTGCTCACATCGGTGTTCTAAAAGTTTTAGAAAAATATAAAATTCCTATAGATTTTGTTGTAGGTACAAGTATTGGGAGCATTGTTGGGAGTATGTATGCTGCAGGTTATTCTCCATCTGAAATAGAAGATTTAGTTTTAAATATGGAGTTCAACGAACTCATAACTAATGTTACAAACGAACAGATTGGTGGAACTTTAGGAAAAAACACTCATAATAAATATCCTCTTTTTTTAAATATAGATAAAAATTTAGAATTTTCTGCTCCTAGCGGTTTAGTTAACGGTCAAAAAATCTATCTTCAACTTAAAAATCTTTTTTCATCAGTCGAAGAAGTTAAAGATTTTGATTCTTTACCAAGAAAATTGAGAATAATTACTACTGATCTTTACACTGGAAAAGAAATTGTTTTATCAGAGGGAGACATTGCACTTTCTGTTTTTAAAAGCATGGCCATTCCAAGTTTTTTAGCTCCAGTTCAAGATGGTGAAAACTTTTATATAGACGGTGGAATTACAAATAATATTCCAACAGATATTGCACTAGAGATGGGTGCGGATATTATAATTGCCGTAGATATAATTGCTGATGAAGAACTTGTTCAAAACACCGAAAATCTTTCTGCTGTAGTTTCTGGTATTTTTAATTATTCAGGAGCAAAAAATGTAGCAATCAATAGAGAATTAGCCGATATACTTATTAAACCTAATTTAGGTCAGCATGGAATTATTGATTTCAATGATCTCTCTTCTCTTATTGATTTAGGTGAAAATGCTGCTGAAAAAGTAAGCTCTTCTCTTAAGAAATTAGAAAATAAAGACAACTTTGATATTTTAAAAAGTAAATATTCTACTATCCGCAATAAAGATTTTTTAATTGATAATTTTTCTTTAAAAAATTCTACATTGGTTTCTTTAGAACAAGTTGATTCTTTTGATAACAATCAATTAAAAAATAATTTTTATACTCAAGAAGATTTAGAAAATTGGGTTGAAGAAATATATTCTTTAAGTTATGTCTCTAGAGTTTTTTATGAAATAGAAGACAACGAAATAATATTTTCTATTTTGGAAAAAGAAAGTTCAAATTTAAATTTTGCCTTTAATTATTCTTCAAATTTAGGTGCAAGTGTCAGAACAGGATTAGCTTTCAAGAATTTTAATTCTTTGAAAAAAAATTATTTTATGGACCTATCACTGTCTAAATATCCGCATATTTCTTTAAGAACTGATTTTTTTCCTGTTTTTTTTAATTTTAACACTATTTCTAGCATGATTTTAGGTTATCAGCAATCTCCATTTTTAATTTGGAAAAACGGTGATAATGTTTCTACTTTTTCCACAAACAATCTTTACTTAGAAAATTTAAACGAATTAAATCTTTCTAAAAATATTTCTTTAGGAATCAATTTTAAATATAATGTAATAAAAACCGATTATATTGAAGGAAGCAAAGAATACGATTATTTTAATTTTGAAAAAAATTATTTAAAAAATAGTGGATATATTTTTTATGAAAACATTAATAAA
>JBOFFH010000072.1:0-41548 GCA_051648485.1 Fusobacteriaceae bacterium | reverse complement strand
AACTAGTTCAGGAAGAGGATTTCCATAAATTCTATAGGCTTTTTCATAGGTCATTTCCCTTACTATATTTTCAGAATTATCTATTTTTGGTGGATAAAAACCATCTGGAACTGGTTTTAAACTTTGAATCTTTTCAGCTATTTCATTAGTATTTTCTACAACTATTTTATAAGCTTCACTTTGCCCTAAATACTGAAACTCTTTTAAAAGTTCATCTGTTGTTCTAAAATAAAAACCATTATCCACTTGGAACTGGTTTTCTCTGAATACGGTTCCACTACCATAAAGAAGTATACTTCTTATCTTACTTTCTTCAGGTTCTAGATAGTGAACATTTGAACTTGCAGTTACAAGCTTTTCTTCTTTTTCACATAAATCGTAGAAAAACTTGTTCATTTTTTCTATCTCATTGTAGCTTTTTATTCTTCCCGCTCCATCAGCTTCTATAGATTCGTTGTAGGCTGATCTAGGCAATAATTCAACATAATCATAAAATTTCACATTCTCTTCCAAAGCTTTAAAATCATTATTTAAATAATTGTCTATTAATTCTCCAGTATTGCTAAAGTGCCCTGTCAATGAACTTCCAAATATTAAACCCTCTCTATTTTGAGATAAAAAAGATTTTTTTATTCTTGGTTTTTTCTGACCATAATAATATAAATGGGCTTCAGATATTATTTTATACAAGTTTTTTAATCCTGTTAAATCTTTAGCCAACACCATTATATTTTTAGTATTCTGCTTTTGAATATTAGCAGGATATATTCTTTTCATATCGCTTAAATAGATAGCACCTTTTTCTAGATATTTTTCTAAAAATATTACAAACATATTAGCTGTTGCTTGTGAATCATCTACAGCCCTGTGATGAGATTCTAAAGATACCCCTAAACGCTTTGTTAAAGTTTTTAAACCATAATTTTTAAGGTCAGGAAAAACGTTTCTTGCCATGCTCAATGTATCTATAACTGAATTCTCAATCTCTCTATCCAATATTCTTTTAGTTTCTTTTCTAATAAATCCCATATCAAAGTTAGAGTTATGAGCGACTAAAGTAGCATCTCCTACAAAATCTAAAAATTCTGACAATATATTTTCTATAGAATCTGCATCCATTACCATTTCTTCAGTTATTCCTGTAAGTTCCGTAATCTTTTGAGGTATTTTTCCTTCAGGTTTTACAAATGTAGAATATCTATCGACTATTCTTGTTCCGTTTAATTTTACAGCACCTATCTCTATAATTTCGTTGCTATGACTGTTTAATCCTGTTGTTTCTAAGTCAAAAACTACATATATTTCTTCGTCTATTCTATTATTATTTGAATTATGAACTATATCTGATATATCATCCACCATATACATTTCACAGCCTAATATCACCTTTATATCTTTACCTTTAGCTGCTTTGTATGCAAAAGGAAAAGAATGTGCCACACCATAATCTGTAATAGCTACAGTCTTATGTCCATACTCTAATGCTCTGTTTATTATATCTTTTACATCAGTAACTCCAACCATTTCACTCATTTTACTATGTGTATGAAGTTCTACCATTTTTTTCTCTGATGAATCTTTTTTGGTTACATTTTTTTTATCTAATTTTTCTAAAGATGTAAGCATAAGAATTTCTTCATTGTTGGCAAATCTATCGATCTGCTTTCTTCCGTTGGCTTTTATAAAATCTCCAACTTTAACACCTAATTCTTTACCCTTATCTAAAAAACTTTTTAAAGTTACAGAGTTCTTTTTATCTGTAATTCTTACTGTAAAAAGATTTTTTTCATTTCTTATATTCCTAGATTCTACTGAAAAAACTTCTCCTTCTAAAAGACATACTTCTGTTTCATGTAAATCAAAAAAATCATTTATAGAAATAGGTGTTCCTTTCAATCCTTTGTTCTTGTTAGTAAATTTTTGAACATTTGGATTTTCTTTAGGTTTTATCTTGTTAGCTTCTTGATTGGCAGATTGAGGTTTGTTAATATTTTGTGCTTCTATTTCTTTATGTATTTTAATCAACTCACCATTCATTTGATTATCCAATTCTTCCAATTTTTTACTAAAATCTCCTATTTGGAATTGAACATTGAATCCTTCTACACCATAATTTCTTATTTTATTTTGAAGTTTCACATGAATTTCAGAATTATAAAGAGTAGAAATTGCCATTTCATCATTTAATTCTATTTTTATAGTTTCTGTTTCTATAATTACTCTATAAAAATAAAGAAAGGACCTAGATATAGCATTTTTTTCTTTGAGCTTTTTTATTGCCCTTTCAACTATCTCTTTAAGATCCTCTTTTTTTATTTCATCTGCCTCCAAATTTACTTTTATATTAAACGTAAGTTTTTCACCAAAATTCTTTTTTAGTTTTTCTTCCAACAAATCTATTTCTTTAAAATTTTCCATAGATGAAACAAGGCACTGAAGGGTTAACCTTTTGTGCCTTTCATTGTAACTTATTTCTTGAACTTTTATCTCTTTTAAACCTATTCCAGCAAAAATACTAGAATTAGGTTTAATTTTTATCTCTTTCATCATAATTATTTCTCTCCAACCAATCTATCTAAAATTATTGAAACTGCCGATCTTACAGAAAGGTGATTATATTTAGTATTTCCTCTGATAGGTTCTAATATATAATCTGACATTTCCATTATTTCATCTGTAAGTCCCCATCCTGTACCAAATAAAAGAAGATAAGGCTGATCATCATTTTGAATTTTTTCTCCTAAATTTTTATAAGAAATTGAATTTGTAAAAGTCTTAGCAGAAGTTGTAATTATTAGTGGCTTTTTTCCTTCTCTTTTCTCTATTTCTTCTATTGAATTTTGGATACTTTCATAAACTCTTGTATTTGAAAAAGCTTCTTCTCTATCTTTATTAAAAGTTCCTCCGGTTCCTTCTTGCCAATAACCGATTATACGCTCTGTAAGCTGTTTTTGAGCTTCTACAGGAACTATAATATGGTATTGATTCACATCATAAGTTCTGCAACTTCTAGAAATATCATGGATATCAAAATTTGTTACGGAAGTGCAAACCACATCATGATTTTTGTTATAAACTGGATAGTGAACTAATGCTAAATATATACCTTCTCTCATTTTTACCTCTCTTTTCTACAAATTTATATTTTTTCTATCATCCTGAAGCTCTTGCTCTATTTCTTTCATAAGTTTTTTTTCTAATTTTGTAAACTCTCTTTCTTTTAATAAATCCGGACGTCTTTCCAAAGTTCTTTTTAAACTTTGTTTAAGCCTCCATATATCTATATTTTTATGATGTCCTGAGAGTAATATATCTGGAACTTTTATACCTTCATATTCAGCTGGACGAGTATAATGAGGATAATCTAAGAGTCCATTAAAAAAAGAATCATTTTCATAAGATTCTTTTTTTATAACATTTGGGACCATTCTAGCCACTGCATCACTTATAAGCATAGCTGGAATCTCTCCCCCAGTTAAAACAAAATCTCCTATGGAAATTTCCATATCTACTTTGCTTTCTACAACTCTTTCATCTATTCCCTCGTAGTGACCACAAATTATTGTAATCTCTTTTTCTTCAGCTAATTTTATTGCAAGATTTTGATCAAATCTAACTCCTTGAGGAGATGGGTATAAAACTTTTCCATTTAAATTTTCAAGAGCTCTAAAAATAGGTTCTGGTTTAATAACCATTCCAGCTCCACCACCAAAGGGCATATCATCAGCTTGTCTATGTTTTCCTTCACAGTAATCTCTAAGATTTATTATCTCTATAGTGAGTTTTCCACTCTCTATTGCTCTTCCTATTATGCTTTCCTCACGGAAACTATTAAAAAATTCTGGAAAAAGTGTAATTATATTTATCTTCACAATTCACTCCTATTCTTTTATCTTTTTTTCCTTTTTTTCCTTTTTTTCTTTTTTCTCTTCTTTCATTCCTTCAATAAGAGAAACTGTGATTATTTGTTTTTCAAAATTGATATCTTTCACAAATTCATCAATATTAGGAATCATCGCTTCTGAT
Source organism: Fusobacteriaceae bacterium (assembly GCA_051648485.1). Lineage (GTDB taxonomy): Bacteria > Fusobacteriota > Fusobacteriia > Fusobacteriales > Fusobacteriaceae > JAGNZR01. Next base: position 37,522 of record JBOFFH010000072.1, on the reverse strand, counting down.
GTTTCTGATTCTACTTCTAAAATCTCATGAGCTGCTGTATCAAATATATCAGTCACTAAACCAACATAATCTCCATTTACTTCATAAACTTTCATTTGAAGTAGATCATTTAAAAGATATTCATCATCTTCTATTCCAACAACATCTCTACGAGCTTTTACAAACGCTTTTGTAAGTGTGTTTGCATCATTTTTATTAGTTATCTCTGTGAATTCAATTATCCATTTATCCCCAACTAAAGGGGCTACTGATTTTACAGTTAACAGTTTTACATTCTCTGGATTAATCTCCACCATAACTTTACTGTCTACTATATTTCTTATGCTTTCTCCTATGTTCGAGTGAAGTTTTACAGCACCTTTCAAGTGATGAGTTCCACCTATTTTACCTATAGTTAGAAGTTCCATTTTATTCTCCTTAATCTAAAAATTCTACATTTACATTCAATTTATCCTTTACACCTGCTGCTTGCATAACTCCTCTTATCGCATTAGCTGTAAGTCCGTTTTTTCCTATGATTTTTCCCATTTCACCCTTAGATACATTTACTTTAAATGTAATAGTATCATCTATGATGTCATAAACAATCCTAATTTCTTCTTTTTTTTCAACTAATTCTGATATTATAAATTGTAACAATTGCTCTAATTTTTCCATTTTATAAACCCCCACTCCATGCTTTTTCTTCTAATATTTCTGCTTTTACCCATTTGTTATTTAAATCTTCTAAAATAGCTCTTAAAAGATCTTTAAAATCATAAGTTGTTATTATGTTTAAAAGACCTTTTTCTGCACTCAAAGTTCTTACTACTCCTATTCCTTCATAAGCCTCTATAATTTTATTTATAAAATCTATATCTTCTTTTCTGCTTTGTATTAAAAACTCATAACTTCCTAGCATATTTCCTCTCTTTCTAACTACTTTTCCTGTTCAAAAAGGTTAGCCATTTCAACAAATTTATCTATAGTTATATTTTCAGCTCTTTCATTTTCTGAAATTCCTAAAATCCCCATTTTCACTCTCAATTCATCTTTCGAGTAACCTAATGTAGCTAAATTATTTAAGATATTTTTTCTTTTATTAGAAAAAGAAGCCTTTACATATTTAAAGAAAAGTTCTTCTGAAATTTTCTTAGAATAATCTTCTTCATAAAGTTTTATTGACATAAAAGCAGAATCTACAGTAGGAACTGGAGTAAAGAACTCTTTAGGTATTGTGAAAAGATACTCTGAATCTCCATAATATTCTACTGACAACGTAAGTACACTACGTTCTTTTCCTGATTTAGAACTTATTCTTTCTGCAACTTCTTTTTGAACCATAATATATATCTCTTTTACTTTATCTTTGTGATTTATAAGTTTATTTATTATAGGAGAAGTTATATAATAAGGGATATTTGCAACTACTTTTACTTTGTTGTCATTCTTAAGTATCTCTTTTAAGTCTGCTTCTAATATATCTCCCATTATAAGGTTAAACTTTTCATTTTTATCATACTTTTTTCTTAAAATAGGTTCTAAATCTCTATCTATTTCAAAACAATATACTTTAGAAGCTTTTTCTAAAAGTAATTCTGTTAAGGCTCCTTCACCAGGTCCTATCTCTACAACTACATCTCCCTCTTCTACCTCTGAAACCTCCATGATTTTTGCCAATACATCATTTTGGTTAGTTAAAAAGTTTTGTCCAAACTTTTTTTTGTGCTTAAATTTTGACATTTGACCTCCAATAATTAATTTAATGGTCCCATTACAGCTATATAAGGTATATTTCTATACTCTTGTTTGAAATCTAGTCCGTATCCTAATACAAACTCGTCTGGAATTTCAAAGCCAACGTAATCTACTAAAACTTCAACTTCTCTTCTTGAAGGTTTATCTAAAAGCGTCACTATTTTTAAAGACTTTGGATCACGAGTAGCCAATATATCACTGATTTTTCTAAGAGTTCTTCCTGTATCAATTATGTCCTCTATAACTAATACATTTTTCCCCATAATCTGCTCATCTAACTCTTTGTTTATTTTAACTTCTCTTGAAGATTCAAGTTCATCTCCATAGCTACTTACAGCCATAAAATCCATTTTTAAAGGAAGTTTTATTTCACGACATAGGTCTGACATAAAAATTATAGAACCTCTTAGCAAGCAAACTACTACTAAATCTTCTTGAAAGTTTTTATAATCTTCAGTTATCTGAGCCCCTAATTGCTTTACTCTTTCTTTTATTTGCTCTTCTGTAATTAATTGCTTACAAATTCCTGTATCCCATGATTTTTTCATTATATCCTCCTAATTTTTTATAATTATTTTTTTGTTTTTTTTTATGAATAACACTTCATTATATAAGAGTTTAGTAATAATTGCAACATTAAACTAATAGTTAAACTCTATTGTATAACTACTCTCCCAAGTTTTGTCACCATTTAATTTCACTAAATCTTTTTTCTCAGAAAATTCTCCTTTAAAATCTACATCTTCACTTTTTCCGTGCCAAGGCTCTATACAAATATAGTTCATACCTTTTTTATTCCAAAAAGCAGTATAAGGAAAACCTTCTATCGATACTTTTACTTTTTTGTCTGAATCTTTCTCTACTAATTCTACATATGTACTTTTATATTCTGAAAATACCAGAGTATCAGCAACATCAATTTCAGCTAAATCTATTTTATTTTCTTTCAAAACAAATTCTTTTTTCTCATTAGTGTAAAGAGCCAATTCATTTACAAAATGTTGTTTTAACATCTCATCTTTTGGAAACTCAATATAATAATCACTTAATTTGTGATTTTCATCAAACGGACACTTTATAGCTGGATGTGCTCCTACAGAAAATTGAATTTCTTCATCCATTGGATTGTACACTGAATAAGTAGTTACTAATTTTTTATCAACTAAAGAGTATTTAACTCTAAATTCGAATTGATACATAAAACTATCTTTTGGCAACATTTCATCTGTCAGTAGCAAAGTTACTTCACTTTTAGAAGCTCTTTCAACTTTAAATACTGTATGTCTTGCAAATCCGTGATTCCCAAGTTTGTATGTTTTACCATTACAACGAATTTCATCGTTTATACTTTTCCCCACTGTTGGAAAAAGTACCGGAGATACTCCATTCCAAATTTCAGGAACAGGTTCCCAAAAATAATTTTCCATTGTTTCATTATTCCGAATTTTTCTAACTTCTGCTCCTTTAATTTCAATTTCTGCAGTTAAAAAACTATTGCTTATTTGAATCATTTTTTTATTCTCCCTTTACAACTGTTATTTCCTTATGATTTTTATATATTACAAACCCTGGTTTTGCTTTATTAGGTTTTGTAACATTTCTTTTTTGAGTATAATCCACGATCAGTTTATCTCCTGGTTTTCCACTTGAGTATTTAACTGCAAGTTCCGCTCCTTCTTCTAAAATTTCATGGTTAATCATGTGCTTAGGACATTTTAATATTACATGGCTTCCAGGAATATCCTTTACATGAAACCAATAATCCTCTTTTTCACCCAATTTAAAAGTTACAAATTCATTCTCCAAATTATTTTTTCCATAAATAAAAGTATAACCTTCTTTCTCTAAAAAACTTCCTTTTACAAGTTTTTTCTGAGACTTTTTTACTTTACTTGATTTTTTCTCATCTTTTTTTAAATAACCTTCTTTTTCTAACTCTTCAATTATCTCTTTTAAATTTTCTACAGTTGGAAGATTTTCAGAAAAAGATAGTACAGATTTCAAATAGTTCATTTCAGCTTCTACATCTATTTTTCTAGTTTTATTGGATTCTAAACCTCTTTTTAACTTATTATATTTTTTATAGTAGTTATCTATATTTTTTTGAGGAGTACCTTTAGAATCTAATTCTATGGAAACCATATCATTTTTGTAAAAATCATAAACCTCTACACTATTTTGATATTTTGTCATAGAATAAATATTTGCAGCCAAAACGTCACCTATTTCTTTATATCTATTAAAATTTTCTTTTTCTACGTTATCTTTTTCTATATTCACAAGAATTTTTTCTATTCTTTTTATTTTTTTAGAAACTGTATTTTTAATTTTGTTTTTCAAAATTTCCACTGCTGAATTCAATGAGCTTTTTTTCAGATAAAAATCTATCATTTCTCCAAAAGATTCAAAATTAATTTCTTTGTCATACTCTTTAGGAACCAATATATCCAAAACTGTTACTAAAACTATTTTTTCACTTTTTAGATAAATTTTGTACGAAATATTGTCAGACATAACTTTTTCCAATTCTTTGAAATTACATATTTTATTTGAAAGAAGCTTTCCTATACCCTCTACACTTTTATATAATTCTTGAGATTTTAAATTCATGAACTCACTTTCTTTTAACTCTTCCAACTTCTTTTTTTCTGAAGTTATAGGTTGCTCATAATTTGCTCCTGAAATAAGTGTTCTCAATCTATTTTCCTCTATAGAAAATCTTTTCATCAAATCCAAAATCTTGTTTTCTTCATCGGTTATAAAAAGATTTGAATGTTTACCCATCATTTCAAAATATAATTTATAAGTTCTCATCTCTCCCAATTCATTCATTTTTTTAAAATGAAAAATTAAAATTCTATCATATCCCAATTGTTCTATTTTAATCAAACTTCCATTTGAAAAATACTTTCTTAAAGATAATAGAAAATTAAAATTAATATCCAATTTTTGGCTTTTTTCTTGTGAGATATAAGCAATTGGAAAACTACTGGCACAAGAAAAAACAAGAACACTTTTTCCGAAACCTAAAGTTACAGAATATTCTGTTTCTTGAGAAATTTTACCCACTTTTTTTCCTAAAAGTTCCTGCTCAAACTCTTTTTTTACTTTATTTAGGGAAACCCCGTCTAAATAAAACATAGTTTCCTCCTAAAGTTTTGTTCCTATTAAATTCTTAGCATCTAATTGGTCTAAAACTATTTTTTTGTCATTATCTATCAGTATCTCTATCTCTTTTCCTGTTTTTAATATCTCTACCACAGTAAAGTTTTTTATTCCATTTTGTGCAAAATAATTTTGAATAATTGGTGTTCCTTTTACTGCTACAATTGAAATTCTAGATTTTTTAGGAAATTCATCTAAAGGAAGTGGAGTAAAGAATTCTGTTTTTTTATTTAAATTTTCCAATATCCCTTCGAAAGTTTTAATGAATTTTTCTAATTCCTCAGAAGGAATTTTCTCTGTTAGGGATGAAAGTAGCATATTATGATAATTTTCATGGTATTCTAAAGCTTCTTTTCCTTTTTTATCCAAATTCACATAAACTTTTCTTCTATCTACATCTGATCTTGTTCTAATTATAAAGTTTTTTTCAGAAAGTTTTCCTACAGCTACAGTGGCTGTCCCCATTGTAATACCCAATCTTTCTGAGAGCTCATGCATAGTCAGTGATTCCTCTCCTATGGCATCTATTATATGAAGCTCTGTATGCGTCAAACCTTTTATTCCTATTTTAAGTGCCATATCTTCTGTTTTATAAAATAATTTATAAAAATTTTCTAAAACTTCATTTACTCTATCTACATTACTCATTTTCATTTTTACACCTTTCTTAATTTTTCTATACGTTCTTTATAATCTCCTGAAAACACATAAGAACCTGCAACAAATATATTAGCTCCTGCTTCTATACAACGTCCTATAGTTTTATCTGTTATCCCACCATCCACTTGAATATCGACAGTTTTACTCATTTTTCTAACTGCTGCTATCTTATCCACTGCACTTTCTATAAAAATTTGTCCTCCAAATCCTGGATTTACACTCATAATTAACACCATATCTAAATCATCTATTATATATTTTAAACAATCTGTAGAAGTGGCTGGATTTAAGGATACTCCCACTTTTACTCCTTTAGCTTTTATTTGCTGAATTGTTCTGTGAAGATGTTTTGTTGATTCAACATGAACTGTTATTATATCTGCTCCTGCCATTACAAAATCATCTATATAACGCTCTGGAGCATCTATCATCAGATGTACATCAAAAATAAGATTTGAGTGTTTACGAATAGCTTTTATTACAGGAGGTCCAAAAGTTATGTTCGGAACAAAATTTCCATCCATTACATCTATATGAGCCATATCTGCTCCTGCTATTTCTAATCTTTTAACTTCTTCACCTAAAATACTAAAATCAGCTGATAAAATTGAAGGAGCTACCATTATTTTATTTGTCATATTTATTCCACCTTTCATTTTTTAATGTTTCATATATTTTTTTATAAAAATCATAACGATATTGTGAAAGCTCTCCTGTTTCTAAAAGAGACTTTACTCCACAACTAGGTTCATTTATGTGGATGCAGTTGCTATATTTGCATCCTGTTGTATTTTTCTCAAACTCTGGAAAAAGTTTTTGAAGTTCATCCATATTTTTTATTTCAGGAAACTCTACTGAAGAGAAACCTGGTGTGTCTATTATAAAACCACCATTTTTCATAACCATAAGGTTACTATCTCTAGTTGTATGTTTTCCTCTTTTTAACCTTTTACTTGTTTCGCCTGTTTGAAGCTCTCTTACATTTTGAAGCATATTTATAATACTCGATTTCCCAACTCCACTTGGACCACCAAAAGCATTAACTTTATCTTTTAAAAGTTCTTCTAATTTTTCTAATCCTATTCTTTTTTCTTGAGAGATAAATAAAAGTTCTACCCCTATATCTTTTAAATAATAAAGCTTCGCTTCTATCTCTTTTCTTTCTTCTTCTGTAATAAGGTCAATCTTATTTATAACAACTATTGGAGAAATATTGTTATAAAGACTATGAAGAATTAAAATATTTAATCTTTCATAATCTATAACTGGATTCAGTGCTGCAAACTGAATTACCAAGTGGTCTATATTTGCTACAACTGGTCTTAAAAGTAAGTTTTGTCTAGGATAAACTTCTGTGATAAAATTTTCCTCAGTTATTTCAACAATATCTCCAACTACACAATTTTCTTTTCTATCTGTTCTTTTTAGTGTTCCACGAAGTCTTGATTCGAAAACTTTACCCTCTACATCCACATAATAAAATCCTTGTACTTTATTTATTACTCTTCCTTTTATGTTACTCATCTCCTTAGATTTTATTTGCTAACTATTAAATTTATAACAGTTCCTGCTGGTGTTTCAACATTATACTCTTTACTTATTTCAATTACTATATTTGGCTCCAAACTTTCAAAATCTTCATATTGAACATCTCCCACAATAAGTGAACTATCTTTTAAAATAGTTCTAGCTTCTTCTAAAGTTAAACCTATCACATCTGGAACTTTAACTGTATAAACTTTATTTTCACTGTTTACTAGAAGATTTATTTTTTCAGCTTTTAGTAACACACTCCCAGAAGGAGGTTCTGTTGCAATTACTTCTCCTACCGGAAGATTCAGTTTCACATTCGCTATAGTTCCTACTATATAACCTTTATTTTCTAAAATATATTTAGCATCTACAAAATTTAAACCTATTATATTAGGTATCGTTTCACTGTTAGCTCCTTTACTTACCCAAAGACGAATTCCACGATTAGATTTTATCACAAATTTTTCCTGTGGATCTTGCATATAAATTGTTCCTAATGGTTCTTTAGAAAATTCATAAGCCACATTAAGAATTTTTATAGGTGAATCTTCAACGACTTTTTTAGCTGTTTCAATATTTAGTCCAATCAATTTCGGTGTATAGTAATACTCTTCATTAAAGTATTTTTTTATTCCTATCATTCCAGTAAAGTAAATTACTACTCCCAAGGAAATTCCACACAAAATATATAAAAACTTTTTCAACATATTCTTCTCCCTTCATTCAAATATTCTATTGAAATAATAACACAATAATAGTAAAAATTCAATCTAAGGTAGGGATTTGATCTAAAGAAAAGGAAAAAAAATATTTTTATCTGTAAACTCTTAGATATTGACATACAAGAAGTTTATAGAGTAAAATATGTGAACTAACGAAAATAGGAGATAATTATGCATTTTGTAGAAATATTTTTAATATCCATAGGACTTGCTATGGACGCTTTCGCAGTTTCTCTAACAGAGGGACTAACTTTGAACAAATTAAAAAAAAGGTATATCTTTAGGGTTGCTGTAACTTTTGGAATTTTTCAAGGATTGATGCCTTATCTAGGTTGGATTTTGGGAGGACTTATAACAGAAAAAATAAGTCATTATGGAGATTATATAGCTTTTGCTCTTTTAGTGGGAATCGGATCAAAAATGCTTTATGAAGCCCATCAAGACGAAGAAGATGAGCAAGAAGGAGTTGTAGAAAAGCCAACTTCAAATATAATAGCTCTTGGAATCGCTACAAGTATTGATGCATTGGCAGTTGGAGTCACTTTTTCTTTTGTTCCTAATATACATATTTTAGAAGTAATTTTTATTATCGGTGGAATCACTTTTATAATTGCAGCTATGGGGGTAATTTTAGGAAATCGTTTTGGTAAACTCTTAGGATCTAAAGCTGAATATTTAGGGGGAGCTATTTTAGTTGTAATGGGAATCAAAATGCTTTTTTAAAAAAACACTAAATAAAAGCCCTAAAATCCTTTGAATTTTAGGGCTTTTATATTTTTATAGAGCTGTTTCTAATACCTTTCTTGTAATATCTAAAGTCATATCTCCATTTTCACCTAAATGTGTTCTAGAACCAGCTTGTAAAGAGTTTATTATTTTATCTATTCCTTCTTCATTTATTCCATAGTCAGAAAGTTTTGTTTTTATTCCTAAAGAATTGAAGAAATTCTCTGTTTTCAGTATAGCTAAATCTGCTTTTTCCATTTCTGTTCCATCTTTTATATCCCAAACTCTCTCTGCATATTGAGCTAATTTTTTCAATTTTTGCTCTTTCATTACTTTCCAAACTCCAGGAAGAACTATCGCTAATGTTTTAGCGTGATCTATTCCAAATAAAGCTGTCATGTCGTGACCTATCATATGTACTGACCAGTCTTGAGGAACACCTGCTCCTATAAGACCATTCAAGCCCATAGTTGCAGCCCAAACTAAATTTGCTCTTGAATCGTAGTCAGTTGGATTATCAATTGTTTTTCTTCCAATTTCAATCAAAGTTTGAAGAATTCCTTCAGCTGTACGATCTTGGAATCTCGCATCCACAGGATAAGTTACATATTGTTCAACTACATGTATAAATGTATCTACAACTCCATTAGCAACTTGTGTCTCTGGAAGTGTAAAAGTTAAAGTAGGATCCAATATAGAAAATTTAGGGAACGCATATGGACTAAACACCGGAACTTTTGTACCTTTATGACTGATTACTCCACCGTTATTCATTTCTGAACCTGTAGCAGGTAAAGTTACAACAGTTCCCATAGGTATTGCACATTTAGGTTGAGCTCCATGTAAAATTTCCTCTGCATCTCCCTCAAAATTAGATGCCAAAGCTATAAATTTAGTTCCATCCATTACAGAACCTCCCCCTACAGCTAAAAGAAAATCTATTTTTTCATTTTTAACAACTTCTACAGCTTTCATAAGAGTTGTGAATTTAGGATTCGGCTCTATTCCACCAAATTTAAAAACTTCTCTATCCATCAAGTTCTCTATTACTTTAGCCAAAGTTCCATATTTTTCAACACTTCCTCCTCCATAAGTAATTAAAACTCTAGCCTTTTTTGGGACAAGAGAATCGAGTTTCTCCATAGTATCTTTTCCAAAAACAATGTGTGTAGGGTTACAAAATTCAAAATTTAACATGTGTTCCTCCTCAATTAATTTATGATATTTTAATTATACCCCTTAAACTCAAGTTTAAGTCAATTTTTTTTATTTTTTTATTATATTTTGTCGTTTATTTGCCACACAAAAAAGTTAATATATTTTTGTAGACGAAAAACATAACAAAATTATAATAAAAAAATTGGAGGTATTACAAATGAAAAAATTATTAATGATTGGAGTATTAGCAATATCAGCAGTAGGTTTTGCAGCTGGAAATGGAAATGGAGGTAGAAACGGAATGGGAAGAACAGGAAATGTTTCTCATTTTAACAATCAAACAAATAGACAAGGTAATTTAATAAATCTTACAACTGAACAAAGAGAAACTATTACTAAAGAAAGAATCACTATGGATGAAAAAAAATTAGAAATTAGAAAACTTATGGTAACATCTAATCCAGATTGGAAAAAAGTTGAAAAATTGAATCTTGAATTAGCAACTTTAAAAGCTAAATCTAAAACTCAAATGATGAAACTTAGACATGAAGGAATAGCTAAAGCACAAGTTGCAAAAACTAACTAATTAATTTACATATATTTTTCCAAAACAATGTAGAAAACCCTCAGATTTTTTCTGAGGGTTTTAATTTATGGAACAAAATTTTTGGATTTTGATAATATGGTTTACACATCATTATATCAATATTTGAAAAATTAAAAATAATGTCACCATAAACAACAAAAAGAAGGCATCTATTTTTTTAAACTTATATTCTCTGAATCTAGTTTTTTTATTTTGTAAACTATACCCCTTTATTTCCATCGCATTTGCTAATTCTTCGGAGCGAGTTATGGCAGAAGATAACAGCGGTATCATTATATGTCCATAAAACTTTATTTTTTCGAAATAGCCTAATTCTTCGACATCCCAACCCTTAGATGCTAAAGCATTTTTTATTCTTTCATATTCAGAAAAAAAAATAGGAATAAACCTCAAAGCTATAGATAAAATAAGAGCCATCTCCTCAACAGGAACTTTTATTTTTTTTAAAGGAGAAAAAAAATCTTCCAATCCATGAGTAAGTTCTATTGGTGCTGTTGTTGCTGTTAAAATATATGCCGTAGTTACCAAAATAAAAAATCTTAGTAAAACTAAGAAACTATTCATAAAAGCTTGAACATAAGTCTTGTTTTCCCCTTTAAACAAAATTTGAAAAAAAAGTGTAAAAAGAGCTATATAAATCACAGGTTTTAAACCTTTAAAAAAATATTTTAATTTTATTTCAGTAAAATATACTCCAGTTAAAAGAACAGCAGTCAAAAAAATAAAAAATATTATCTCAGAATTCATAATTGAAATTATAGATATTAAACTGGCTCCTAATATTTTTCCAATGGGATGAAGCGAATGAAAAATCGTTGGTTTTTCGATATATTTTCCTAAAACATTACCTTTCATTTTGCCACCTTTCAAACTGTTCTTTTATAAATTCTAATCCCTCTTTTTTAGTTGAAATTCCTTTTGAAAAATTCTTTTCAACAATTTGAATATAGTTAGGAAGTATTTTATTAACATTTTTACTTTCTTGTGAGTAGTCTAAAAAACCTTTTTTTTCTCCATCATACGCTTTTATTCCATCTTCTAAATACACTACTCTTTTTATATTCTCCCAAAGATTGTCTAAATCATGAGAAACGACTATTATTGTTTTACCAGTTTCATTTAATTTTTTAAGTATTTCCATAAGCTTTTTTTTACTTTGTGAATCTAATCCAATTGTAGGTTCATCTAAAACTAAAATTTCAGGTGAATAAATAACTACTCCAGCTATAGAAGCTCTTCTTTTTTCTCCTCCACTGAGTTCAATTGCACTTTTTTCTAGCATACTTTCAGTTAAAGAAAAAAGTTCTTTTATTGTCTCTAACTCTTCAATTATTTGATTTTCTGAAAATCCATGAATTTTTAAAGCAAAAATTATATCCTCTTTTATATTTTCTTCGAAAAGTTGCTCATCTGGAAATTGAAAAACTACACCTATTTTTCTTCTAAGTTCTTTTAATCCTTTAGTTTTTAAATTTATCTCTTTATCTAAAATTTTTACTGAATTTTTATTATCTCTTAAAATCCCATTGAAAAATTTTAAAAGCGTTGATTTCCCACTTCCAGATTTTCCAATTATCCCTATGAACTCACCTTGAATAACTTCCAAAGAAAGATTTTTCAAAACATTCATTTCCCCATCATATGAGTATGTTAAATTTTTTATTTCAATCTGTTTAGCCACTGCTCTATCCCCTCTCTATTTTCACAGTTTTTTTTCAGATAATTTTCTATCTCTACAATAAAAGGTATTTCCAAAGATTGTTTTTTTATAAAACTACTATTGTTATAAAACTCTTTAGAAGGCATATCTGAAATTATTTTTCCATTTTCTAAGTAAACTATTCTGTCTGAAACTATAAGTTCTTCTGGATCGTGAGTAATTAAAATAATTGTGTGTTCTTTTTTTAAAATTTTAATTAATTCTAAGATTTTATTTTTCCAAACAATATCCAACATAGAATTTATTTCATCAAAAATAATTATTTTAGGATTAAAAATAAGAACCCCTGCTATGGCTACCATTTGTTTTTGGCCTCCTGAAAGAGTTACAGGGTCTTTATTCAAAAGTTCTTCTATTCCTAATTTTCTACTCAATTCTAAGATTCTTCGTTCCATTTCAGATTTTGAAACACCTCTATTTTCTAAAGAAAATGCTAAATCATCAATTACTCTATTTCCAATTATTTGATTATTTGGATTTTGAAACACCAAAGAGATATCACCTCTTATTATAGATGTATTTTCCGGTATCCATTCTCTTCCTAAAATAGTTATTTTGCCTTGTTCTGGTTTTTCTAATCCCACAAGAATCTTTCCTAAAGTTGATTTTCCACTTCCATTTTTTCCAGCTATTGCTGTTATTTTACCTTCTTCTATCTGAAGACTTAAATCCACTATAATCTTAGCATTTTTATACGAAAAACTAATTTTTTCTATCTCTATTGCATTTTTCATTTTTACCTCTTATCTTATTCTGTATCTATTTTGTAATTTTTTGTTTATAAATAAATATATTCCAGATTGAATAATTCCTTTGAACAAATTAAAGCCTCCATACAATCCAACTATATACTTTAAATATGAACCATCTTTTTTATCGATCATTTCTAAAATAAAATCCATTTTGTACAATTTAGCATAGAAAGGAGTTATATAAAAATAGTTCACAAATATTAATGCAATTGTTAAAGACAAAGTTCCTAATATTAATCCTAAAGATATTTTTTTAGTTTTCTCATAAATTAAAATTACAATGAGTGAATAGGCTAATGTTGCAATTAAATTGGCAATTTCTCCTACAAGTCCGCTTTCTGTTCCTTTTATCATAACTTTTAAAGCTAATTTTACAACTGTTATTGCAATTGCAACTAAAGGTCCTCCTACCAATCCTCCAAATACAACCACGATATCTGAAAGATCAAATTTTAGCCACGGTGCTAATGGAAAAGGAATTTCAAATAACATTACCACAAATGCTAAAGCTCCCAACACTCCAATCAATGCAATATTTTTTGTTTTTCTCACAAAATAACCTCCCTAATTTTTTAGAAATATTTCTTCAAGAAAAAAGCCCAAAGTCTAAACTTTGGGCAATAAAAAATGAGAGTAATCCTAATAATGAATTAGTTTCTTCTACTTCTTCCATCCAGACTTTACTGTCGGTTTTGGAATTTCACCAAATCAAGCTCTTAAGCTTCGCGGACTTTACCGCCGGTAGGGAATTTCACCCTGCCCTGAAGTATATTGTACTTTTTATATTTATATTAAAGCAAAATATAGTTAATGTCAAATTATATTTTTTATTTCATTATTTTAATTTTGGGAAATATTTAGTATGTAGCAGTTCATGTGCTTTTCTACTCATAGGATAATCTAAATATTTTTCATAAAGTGCTTTTATAGATTCATTTTCATGAGATCTTCTTATCACCGAATTTTTATCTATAGTATTCAGTCCTTCTGCTCTTTTTTCCAAAGCATCTTGTTTTTTTATAGCTTTGGGTTGACCACCACCACCGACACATCCACCTTTACAAGCCATTATTTCGATAGCATGAAAAAATTCTTCTCCTGCATTAATTTTATCTAGCATTTTTGCAGCTTCTTCCAATCCATGAGCTATACCTATTCTAAGTTCCACATGACCTATTTTTAATTCAGCTATTCTGAATCCAGCCCAGCCTCTTAAATCTTCAAATTCTATCTGTTCAAGTCTTTCTCCAGTCATTGTTTCTACTGTTGTTCTTGTAGCTGCTTCAATAACTCCTCCTGTTCTTCCAAAAATTATTCCTGCTCCTGAGTATTCTCCTAAAGGACTATCAAAATCTTCACCCTCTATTGTTTTTAAATCTATTCCACTTTCTTTGAATATTTTTATAAGTTCTCTTGTAGAAATAACATAGTCAGTGTCAAAATTATCTCCTCTTGAAAATTCCTCTCTACTTGCTTCATATTTTTTAGCTAAACAAGGCATTATCGCAACAACAGAAACCTGTTCTCTTGTATATCCAATTTCTTTTGCCCATATATCTTTTGCTACAGTTGAAAATATTGACATTGGTGATTTTACTGTAGATGGTACATCTAGCATCTCAGGATAGTTTTTTTCTATAAAATTAACCCAAGCAGGGCAACAAGATGTAAGAATAGGAAGCCTTACAGATTCATCTCCTGAAAAAAACTTTTCTAACCTATATTGAAATTCAGCTGCTTCTTCCATTATTGTCAAATCAGCTGCCCAAGTTGTATCAAAAACATAGTCTACTCCTAACTTTTTCAGACCAGCTACCAATTTTTTCTCTACATTTTCTCCAGATTGAAATCCAAAGGCCTCTCCAATAGCAACTCTTACTGCTGGTGCTACTTGGGCTACAACCACTTTTTTAGGAGTTATTAAATCTCTTACAAAGTGTACTGTGTGATCTCCTTCAAATATAGCGTTCACAGGACAAGCCACAACACATTGACCACAATACGTACAACGATCTGTATCTATATGATGTTGCTGCTTTATTCCTCCACTTATACACTTTACAGGACAGACTCTTACACATGCTGTACACCCAATACATTTATTAGTAATTTTAAATTTAAGAAGTTGAATACATTGTCCTGTATGGCAATAATGTTCCTCTATATGCTCTTCCAGTTCATGATAAAACTCCTCTATCATTTCCAATATAAAATTATGTTTTTGTTTTAATTCTTCTGTTACAACTTCTGAAAGATGTCTCATCAAATAAATATCTCTCATATTAGACTTTCCTTTAGAAATTCTTCCTAAAATTCTTTCTAATCTTTCTAATTCATTTTTAACTTTATTGTATTCTGGATATTTTGAAAGACTTCCCAGTAAAAATTCTATATAAAATTTTGAAAAAGCAACTATACAATCTTCTTCAGATAAAACTATTATAAACCTTTCTGCAACATTAACTTTATCTTCAAAATTTATTGGTTTATCTTGATGCTTTTCTCCTAAAAATCCTCCAAATGGAATTCCTATTTGAGCCGCTTTAAATTTTTTCCCATCTTTTATTCCGCCAGCAAGCTCTATTACTTCTCTGAGAGTCGTATTTTCATTTATTTCTACAATACCAGGATTTTTAACTCTCCCTGATATTGCTATTACATTTTTAAGATTGCCTAATTCCTTTTTTAATTCTTTTTCACCAACCATTGAAAAAAAGTTTCCTGCACTACTTTGCAAAAGTGATTGCATATTTGTTTCCATATTTCCTCCTAAATTTTAATTGAAATTTTCTTTTTATAAGATTAATTTTGCACGCTTACCAAGTTTTTTTTAAAATAATATCGAGATTTATTCATATTTTTTTAAAGCTTCTCGATATCTTTCTTTAAACCAATTTCTAAGTTCTAAGGGTTCTAAAACTTCTACTTCATCAAAAAAATATGTAAAATATCTCTTAGCTTTATCATCCGAGCATTGAAGTTCATAAATATTTTCTTCCTTTTTTAAAAGATGAGGTCTATTTAATAATAATTCTTTAAAGAGTTTTTCTCCTTTTTCAGTAAGAGACACTTTTATTCTTTTACCTTGAGATAAAAAAGGATCAAAATTTCTTTTTACACTTTCAATAAAATCTTTGTTTTCATTACAAAACATCTTGCCAGTTATAAAAATAAAATTTATATTATTTATTTTATAATTTTTAAATTTTTTTTCTTCTAAATTATAGCAAAATAAATAATTCGTAGTCTCCTGTTGTGAACTTCCAATATAATAAGGTTCAACCTCTACTTTTCTGCCATCCATAAAAGCAATCATCGTTATTTTTTTTTCATTTATTGCCGATTCTATCTTTTTTATAATTTCTTTAAAAATAAAAATTTCTCTTTTCATTTTAGGCTGATTTATATATTTTATAAATAAATTTCTAAAAAATTCAGCCTCTACTTGAATTTTTTTATCTCTCAAAAACTCATAATAATCTTCTCTATTTCCCTTATTTAAATTAAATTGAATAACTTTTTTCTCTACATTAAATTCTTTTTTTTTATCTATATTTTCATTTTTCATATTGGAATAAATATAGTTAAAAATTAAATTTTTACTCTTTTTAAAATCTTGAGCATCTCCTTCTAAAATATCTAAAACATAGTTTGGAAGGGTAATTCTTATTTTTTTTTCCATCAAACACCCCTTTTAGCAATTATAGCATTTTTTCATAAAATTTGAAATTCAAATTTTATGAACATTTATTTCTATTAAAAACTGATTTTTTAACTTGTTTTATTGCTTAAAAATTATTATTTTATGAACATTTTTTTTTATATATTGAGCTCTTATTTTTTCTTTTGGAACTATGCTATTATTAGGATAGCATTACGTTGTATCAAAAAAAAATGTACACTAAAAGGATTTAATTAATTCTTACAGAATATATAACAAATCTTTAAAACGGGGGGGAATAATGATTAATTATATTTTAAAAAGAATTTTTGCTGGGTTTCTTTCACTTTTCATTCTTATCACGATCACTTTTTTCTTAATGCATTCTATTCCAGGAGGGCCTTTTAGTCCTGCTGAAGAGAGAAAAGTTCCACCTAGTCTTTTAATCAAAATAGAAGAAAAATATGGTTTAAACAAACCTCTTCATATTCAATATATGAATTATTTAAAAAATTTAAGCAAACTAGATTTAGGGTTTTCATTTAAGCAAGAAGATACTAGTGTAAATGAAATTATTTCTAGAGGTTTTCCTGTTTCTGCTAAAGTTGGTTTTTTTGCAATAATAGCATCTTTAAGTCTAGGTATTCCATTAGGAATTATTTCAGCTTTAAAACGAGGAACATATATAGATTCTTTGGCTATGATTTTAGCCACAGTAGGAATAGCTGTCCCTAGTTTTATTTTGACAGTCCTTCTTATGTTTTTCTTTTGTATCCATTTGAAATGGCTACCTACTTATGGGCTATCCACTTACAAACACTATATTTTACCTGTATTAGGTTTAAGCATCACTCCTATTGCCTATATGTCGAGACTCATGAGATCTAGTTTATTGGAAGTTTTAAGACAAGACTATATTCGAACTGCAAGAGCCAAAGGAGTTAAAGAAATTTTCGTAATTTTAAAACATGCTCTTAGAAACTCTTTACTTCCAATCGTAACTTATATAGCCCCACTTATTGCAGGACTTCTAACTGGTAGTTTTGTAATTGAAAGATTATTTTCTATTCCTGGTATCGGTCGTGACTTTGTTACAGGTATAGGAGATAGAGACTACTCTATTATTTTAGGTCTTACAATTTTTTTTGGAGCAATAATCATAGTTTCAAATTTAGTGGTGGATATACTTTATGCTATAGTGGATCCAAGAATAAAAATCGATGAATAAAGAGGAGCTTTTTTATGAAAAACAATGATCTTATTATAAATTCTGAAGATATTTCCTTAGAAATAGAAGATGTTATTTATGATCAAAAAAGAGAAAAAAATTATACTATGAATACTCTACATATACCAAATAATATGTTTGAATTGTTGAACGAAAGTGAAAAAACAACAAAAGAAAGTTCAAGAATAAGTAGAACTGCTTTTCAAGACGCTTGGATAAGATTTAAAAAAGATCCTTTAGCTATGGGAGGATTGTTTTTCGTTGTAATTATTACATTAATTTCAATTTTGGGACCTATGTTTTCTCAATATGGATACAACACTCAAAATATAGTCAACCAAAATCAAACTCCATCTCTGCAACATTTTTTTGGAACCGATAAATTTGGAAGAGACATCTTTATAAGAGTTTTATATGGAGCGCGTATAAGTCTTTCAATTGGATTTACTACAGCTTTCATCAATCTCTTTATCGGAATATTTTATGGAGGTATCTCTGGATTTGTAGGTGGTAGAACAGATATGATTATGATGAGAATAGTTGATATTATTACTGGAATCCCATCTCTTCTTTACATCATTCTTATTATGATGTTTTTAGGAAATAGTATCTCTAGTATTTTAATTGCTCTTTGCATGACTTTTTGGATAAGAACTGCAAAAATGGTAAGAGCTAGTATTTTGTCTTTAAAACATCAAGAATTTGTTTTAGCTGCTAAAATAATAGGAGAAAGTCAATTCAATATTTTAAGAAAACATCTTATTCCTAACAGTTTAGGACCCATTATAGTAACTGTTACTTTTATAGTTCCATCCGCTATATTTTCTGAAGCTTTTTTAAGTTTTTTAGGAATTGGAATTCAAGCTCCTATGGCCAGTTGGGGAAGTTTAGCTAACGATGC
This sequence comes from Fusobacteriaceae bacterium, assembly GCA_051648485.1. GTDB lineage: Bacteria > Fusobacteriota > Fusobacteriia > Fusobacteriales > Fusobacteriaceae > JAGNZR01. Next base: position 18,952 of record JBOFFH010000072.1, on the reverse strand, counting down.
TATCCCTACTCTTTTTACACAGCCTTATCAAATGTTTTTTCCAACTTTAGCTATCAGTATCACTATGTTTGCTCTTAATTTCATAGGTGATGGACTGAGAGATGCCTTGGATCCAAAATTAAAAATATAGGAGATACTTATGGAATTATTAAAAATAGAAAATTTAAAAACAAGTTTTTTTATTGAGTCTGGAGAAGTTCAGGCAGTGAGAGGAATTAATTTTTCTCTAAATAAAGGAGAAGCTATAGGTATCGTTGGTGAGTCTGGTTCAGGAAAAAGTGTAACTATGCTTTCTATTTTGAATCTTTTAGAAAAAAATGCCAAAATTACAGCTGACACATTAAATTTTAACGGTATTGATCTTCTCTCTAAAGAAAAAAAGCAGATGCGTTCTCTTGCAGGAAAGGAAATCGGAATGATTTTCCAGGATCCTATGACCTCTTTAAACCCTCTTTTTACAGTAGGAAATCAAATTATGGAACCTTTACTTATCCATGAAAAATTGAGTAAAAAACAAGCTAAACAAAAAGCTATCGATTTACTTAAACTCGTTGAAATTTCAAATCCTGAAAAAAGATTAGAACAATATCCTCATGAACTTTCTGGTGGAATGAGACAAAGAGTTATGATTGCTATTGCTATGGGATGCAGTCCTAAACTTCTTATAGCTGATGAACCCACAACTGCTTTAGATGTTACTATTCAAGCTCAAATTTTAGAACTTATGAGCACTTTAAAAGAAAAAACAAATACCTCTATTATTTTAATTACTCACGATTTAGGAGTTATTTCTAGTATGTGTAGCAGAATAATTGTTATGTATGGTGGAACTGTTGTGGAAGAGGGAACAACTGAAGAAATTTTTTATTCTCCGAAACATCCATATACTTGGGGACTTTTAAACTCTCTTCCTAAAATTACAGAAAATAAAAAAGAGAAACTAATTCCTATTCCAGGTTCTCCACCTGACCTATTAAATCCACCTAAAGGGTGTCCTTTTACTGAAAGATGTTCTTATGCTATGAGAATTTGTAAAGAACATATACCAGATCTAAAAGAGCTATCTGACACTCATAAATCTGCATGTTGGATGCTTCATCCCTCAATGCCAAAAAGGGACGTGATTTAAATGGATAACAGTAATTTAATCGAAATCAAAAATTTAAAAAAATATTTTAGTATAAAAGGAAAAGGATTCTTTTCTAAAAATCAAACTTTAAAAGCTGTAGATGATGTAAGCTTCACAATAAAAAAAGGAGAAACTTTTGGACTTGTTGGAGAATCTGGATGTGGTAAGAGTACAATAGGAAGAACTCTTTCTAAACTTTATAATCCCACTGATGGCGAGATCTTTTTCAAAGGAGAAGATATCGCAAAACTAAGTGAAAAAGATATGAAAAAATATCGTAGTAAAATACAAATGATATTTCAAGATTCCTATTCTTCTTTAGATCCTCGAATGACTGTGGGTAGTATTATCAAAGCTCCCTTACACTTACATACTGTTTTTTCTGAAAATGAAAAAAACACAAAAGTTCAAGAGCTTCTTGAAATGGTAGGATTAAAAAAAGAACACATGAACAGATATCCACATGAATTTTCAGGAGGACAGCGTCAAAGAATTAACATTGCTAGAGCCTTGGCTTTAAATCCGGAATTTATTATCTGTGATGAACCAATTTCAGCTTTGGACGTTTCTATCCAAGCTCAAATTATAAATATTTTAGAAGAACTTCAGGAAAAATTAGGAGTTACTTATCTTTTTATCTCACATGATTTATCTATGGTTAAACATATATCCAATAAAGTGGGAGTTATGTATCTTGGAAATTTAGTCGAGTGTGGAGATGCTAAAGAAATATATGAAAATATGAAACACCCTTACACAATTTCTCTTATGTCAGCAGTGCCTGTAGCTGATCCAATAGAAAGCAAAAAAAGAAAAAGAGAGATTTTACAAGGAGATGTTCCAAATCCTATGAATCCTCCGAGTGGTTGTCCTTTTAGAACTAGATGCTCTAAAGTTATGGAAATTTGTGCCAAGGAAAAACCACTTTTAAAAGAATTATCACTAAACCATAGTGTAGCATGCCATTTATATAGTTAATTTTATTTTACTCAGGGAGGAATTTAATGAAAAGAAAGTTTAGTTTTTTAATGTTTTTATCTTTAATCTTAGCATTTTTTACCGGATGTGGAAGTGAAAATTCAAAAAATGAAGTAGTTAGTCAAAATAAAATTTTATACTCTATGGACAAGGAGCCTGAAACTTTGGATCCTTCTCTCAATATCTATGCTCGTTCTTCTAAAGTTTTACAAAATCTTTTCCGTGGTCTCTACAGATTGGATGAAAATGATAGATTAACTCCAGCTTTAGCTGAAAGTCATGAAGTTGACTCTAGTGGAACAGTTTATACTATCAAACTTAAATCTAATCTTAAATGGTCAGATGGAACACCTTTAAATGCCAATGATTTTTATTACTCTTGGACTAGAGTTTTAAATCCTGAAACAGCTTCTCGTGCTGCTTTTGACCTTTATCCTATAAAAAATGCTGAATCTTACAATACAGGATTAGTGCCTAAGGAAGAAGTTGGAATTAAAGTTTTAGATGATAACACTTTACAAGTAACTTTAGAAAACCCAACTTCTTACTTCCCTGATTTATTAGCTACTACAACTTATTTTCCAGTTAAACAAGAATTAGTTGAAGGAAAAGAGCCTTGGACTAAGTCTGTTACTACTTATGCAAGTTCAGGACCCTTTATGCTGACTGAAATCAAACCTAAAGAAAAATACACTTTAACTAAAAATCCTCATTATGTAGGTGCTGACCATGTTAAGCTAGATACTTTAGAAATTGTTTTTTTAGAATCTCCTGAAACTGAATTAGGAGCCTATTTAAATGGTGAAATCGATGTTGCAGAAAATTTAAGTAGTGAAGCTAAATCTAGATTTAAAGATATGAAAGATCTTAATACATTTGGAAGAATAGGTTATACTTATTATGACTTTAATACTACTCGTGCTCCATTTGATGATCCAAGAGTTAGAAAAGCTTTTGCTATCTCTATAAACAGAGAAATTTTAATTAAAAATATTATCCAATCTACAAATAAACCTATGTTTAGTTTTGTTCCAGACGGTATTCCGCATGGAGTTCAAAAAGATAAAAACTACAGAGAAGTAATGGGAGATTTATTTAAAGAAGATGTTGTTGAAGCTCAAAAACTTTTAGCAGAAGCTGGATACCCTAACGGAGAAAACTTTCCTAAAGTTAGCTTCAGTACTTCAGCTACTCAAACAAATAGAGATGTCGCACAAGCTCTTCAAAATATGTGGAAAACAAATTTGAATGTAGATGTAGAAATTGTAACTTATGAATCTAAAGTTTATTGGTCTGAAGTTCATAATGGTAATTTTTTCATAGCTAATGATGGTTGGGCTGGAGATTATCCTGATCCTATGACAAATTTAAATATTTTTCAATCTCCACAAAACGTTAAAAATAATCGTTGGTTGAATGAAAACTATGATGCTTTAATTAAAGAGAATAAAACTATAGTTGATCAAGCAAAACGTATGGAAAATTTCAAAAAAGCTGAAGAAATTTTAGCACAAGATATGCCTATTATGCCTATCTTCCAGTATCAATCTGAATTCCTTGTAAACCCTAGAGTTAAAGGAGTTAGAAAAAACTATATTGGGCACACTATCTTTGAATTTGCTGAAATAGTTAAATAGTAAAAAAGGTACTTTCTAAAAATTCTAGAAAGTACCTTTTTTTAATTTATATATTTTACTAATTCGTTTCCATGTAAACTTTTTTGTATATCTACAACTCTTTGATTACTACTTCCACGCCATTTAAGATTTAAATTTTTATTTTCTAATCTAAATTTCCCTTCTACTAAAACATCACATAGTGAAATAAGAGATTTCAAATCATCTTTTTCTATTATTTCTTCCCAAGTGTATCCTGACCAAATCCAAATATTTTTTTCTGGAAACCTCTCATTAAACCTTTTTACAAATTTGATAAGAACAGGAACATTTGAGTGATAAGTAGGATCTCCTCCTAAAATAGATAGTCCTTTTAAACTATTTTTATATTTTTCAAAATAATTTAAAATTTTATTTTCAACTTCTTCTGTAAAAATGTCTCCAAATTTAGGATCCCAAGTTACTGAATTAAAACAATCTTTACAATGATGTGAGCATCCACTTACAAAAAGTGAAACTCTTATTCCTTCTCCATTTATCATATCACTGTATTTCACTCCCGAATAATTCATAATTCTCTCCTACTTACATATGTTTTACTCTATTAATTACCTCTTTTTGTCTTCCTTTGTTGAAAGGTCTCGAATCTGGTTGAGCTAAATATCCACAAACTCTTCTTATTACATTCATTTTACTAGAGTCACTGTTTTCGCATTGTGGACACTGAAAACCTTTTTCTGTCGCTAAAAATTCCCCTGCATAACCACATTCATGACACTTATCTACAGGTTGATTGATTCCCATGTAGTGTATCCCCACTGACTTTGCATATTTAAGAATCTCGTAGATAGCTTCTAAGTTGTTTTTTAGAGAGTCTGTCTCTATGTAACTTATATGTCCACCCTTAGCATAAAGATGCCCTGGCGCCTCCATTCTGAGCTTCTCAAATGGGTTTATTTGAATTTTAGAAGAAACATGAAAAGAATTGTCATAATACCCTTTATCTGTTATCCCAACTATATCTCCAAATTCTTTTTTATCTATTTCAGCAAATCTATCACAAAGAGATTCTGAAGGAGTAGAGTAAAGAGCAAATCCTAAGTTAGTTTCAGCTTTGAATTGATCAACTTTTTCAGACATATACTTTAAAATGTTAAAAGATTTTTCATAACTCGTTTCATCTTGAGAAAAATCTACTCCATAAATGAGCTGTGAAACTTCACTAAGTCCAATATATCCTATTGATACAGTAGAATATCCTCCCCATATCATATCTTTTATAGTTTCTTTTCCATCCTTCTTGCTCAGAGCACCATTCATCCAAAGAATCGGGGCTGTCTCTGCTGTAGTATTTTCCAAATATCTAGCTCTAAAGACATTATTTTCTTTAGCTAATTCCAGTTTTTCATCTAATTCTTTATAAAAACCAGCTTCATCTCCCTTATTTTTTATGGCTATTCTTGGAAGATTTATAGTGGTAGCTCCTATATTGAATCTTCCCTCGTATGTTTCTTTTCCATTTTTATCAAACCAAGGAGATAAGAAAGCACGACATCCCATAGGATAAACAACAGTTTCTTTTTTTATTTCTTCAGGAGAAACAAATAAAATATCGGGATAAACTGACCTAGTCATACACTTGAAAGCTATTTGAGATATATCCCAATTAGGGTCTTCTGGATTAAAATTTATTCCTTCTGAAACTGCATAAACTATTTTAGGGAAAATTGCTGTCTCTTTTTTAGCACCAAAACCTTCCATACGAGTTTTAAATACGTATTTCTGAACCATTCTTCCTTCCCAAGAAGTTTCAGTTCCTATTCCTATAGTTGTAAAAGGAGTTTGACCATTTACTGTAGAAAGAGAGTTTATCTCATACTCTAAACCTTGCATAGCTTGTTTTACAGATTCTTCTGTTAAATCTATTGCATATTCATAAGCACCAGCATATTCTTTTTTTATTTTTTCACAATTACAATCTATGTTTTCCGTCTCTAAAACTTTTTTTATGATCTCTTCTTTAGCTTTCTCAACATATTTCATACCTTTGGCAAAATGTTTTTTGAAACTCTTTTTTATATATGGAACCAAAGTTCTATCTAAATAAGGAATAGAACAACCTCCATAAGTATTTGAAGAAACAGAAGCTATAATCTGTACTATATGTCCCACTGCTACATCTACAGAGTTAGGTTCTAGCATTTTTGCATTTCCTATATTACAACCATTTTTTAACATACCCTCAATATTTACCAGTTCACAATTAGTTTCTCTAAAAAGAAGATAATCTAAATCATGGATATGTATCTCTCCTTTTTCATGAGCTTCTTTTAAATGCTTAGGTAAAACTTTATTTAGGTAATATTCTTTAGAAGATATCCCTGCCAATAAATCTCTTTGCACAGAAATTGTTTTAGCATCTTTATTAGCATTTTCACTCAGCATATCACTGTTGGATGCATCCACTAATTCGCTTATTTTTTTGTAGATAGTCTTTTCTTTGTTTCTCATTTCTGTTTTTAGCACTCTATAACTTTGATATGACATAGCTATATCTTTTTCGGCTGAAGCCATTAGTTTCTTAACTACTATATCTTGTATATCCTCAACTTGTAACGTATTTTTTTCTATTGCCTCTATTTGATTAGCTATTTTATCTATAAGTTCATTTTTTAAGGGTTTTTCACTTTGATTAAAAGCCAGTGTTATTGCACGTTTTATTTGATTTTTATCAAATTTTACAATTGTTCCATCTCTTTTTACAACCTGTTTCATTCTTCTGTCCCTCCGATTATTTTCTTTTTTACTCGTCTTCCATTATACACAACATCTAGTACTTTACCTAGTAGTAATTTTTACTCAAAAGTATGATAAAAAATAATCGTTGACAACAAAATCTAAAGATTTGAATAAAAAGTGATGTTCTTTTCTTCTTAAAAAAAAATAATATAAAATTAAAAGATTAAATTTTATTCAAATCAAAAAAAACACATTATCTTGTGTTAATTTTTAAAAATTCATTCTATATATAGTATTTCAAAGCTGATCATTTTTTAACTTTACAAAACTATTTATTTGTTGTATACTATGCCAATTGTAAAATAAAATATGAGGTTAGTCCACTTCTATGTTCGGAGCCTAAGGCCGATGGCGTTGATGACATAAAAACTGTGGATTAAGTATTGTAAAGCTGCCATAACAATACGCTTATTCCATGAGTTCTCTAGGCATACATTTTTTGTATGCTTTTTTTATTGGCAGAAATTTAAAAAAATTTCTGGAGGTATGTATGATTTCAACTTTAAAATTTGGTATATATTCACTTGTGGGTATACTGGCGTTTTTAGCTCCTATCACTATTGCTGGTGAATCTTCTATTTTAATGGGGCATATTAAAAACTTTGTCTTAGATGGATACTCTAGTTGGGTTAAGGCTCTTATCTTCTCTTGCTCTTTAGCAACTGTTGTTGGAACAACTTTTGCACTTATAAAAAAAGATTTTAAAGACAAAATTTTAAATGAACTTTTTGTAACTGATAAAATAAGTTCAGCACTTAGAATTTTGGGAGCTGTTTTCTTTATCTTGATTACTTCAAACGTTGGCCCTAATTTTCTTTTAAATGAAAATACAGGTTCTCTTATGGCAAAGGATTTACTTCCACCTCTTATGGTAACATTTTTTATAGGAGTTCTTCTTATGCCTATGCTTACCTCATTTGGACTAGTGGAATTTGTAGGAACGCTTATAGCTCCTGTTATGAAAAAAGTGTTTAGAGTTCCAGGATATGCTGCTATAGACGCCTTAGCTTCATTTCTAGGGGATGGAACTATCGGAATAGTAGTTACAGATCAGCAATATCAAAAAGGTTACTACACTCAAAGAGAGGCTGCTGTGATTGCAACTTCTTTCTCTATAGTTGGAATCTCTTTTGCTGCAGTTGTTTCAGATCTCTTAAATTTTTCTCATATATTTGGATATTTTTACGGAACTATTGTAATTTCTACAGTAGTGGCAGGATTCATAATTTCTCGTATGCCTCTAAAAAAGTTTAAGGATGAGTATTATAATAAACCTGTGATTTCTTCTAATGAGAAATTGAGTTTTAAAAATGCAATTAAACTTGCTTCTAGAACGGCTTCAACTGCCTCTGAAATAGAGATGATCAAAGACTCTCTTTTCAAAATTTTAACTATCTATATCACTTTTATTCCAATAATTATGTGTGTAGGTACACTAGGATTAATTATCGCAGAAAATACAAGTTTTTTTAATATTATTTCTATGCCACTTCTTCCTCTTTTAAGAGTTTTAGGATTTGCTGAAGAGGTAGCTAAAGAGATGGCTCCTGCAATGATTGTAGGAATTTCTGATATGTATCTTCCTGCTCTTTTTATAGAGACTTCTAGCAGTCAGCTGGCTAAATTTATTATTGGAACTCTTTCTTTTTCACAACTTATTTTTATGAGTGAAACAGGAATGATTTTAGTTAACTCTAAAATAGGATTTAACTTTTTAGATGTAATAAAGTTTTTTATTATAAGAACAGTTATAACTTTCCCTGTTGTTTACATTATCGGAATGACTTTGGTTAAATTTGAAATTTTGACAAAATAAATATGGTTATAAGTTTAATTATACAAATAAAAAAACTCCAAATTTTCTTGGAGTTTTTTTATTTGAACTTTTAATTTTTTAATTTAGTTTGCAGGTTTTGTTTCTGTTGGAACTACCATGTCTTTAACTTTATCGGCAGCTTCTCCTACTTTTTCAGTCATAGTTTCAGCAGTAGTTTCTACCACTTCTACTGTTGTTTCAGCAGTAGCTTCTACAGCTTCCACTGCCTTTTCAGTAATAGTTTCCATAGCTTTTGTAGCCTCTGCAGGAACTACAGTTTCAGTCATAGTTTCAGCAGGTTTAGCCTCTTCTGTTGTTTTTGTCCCACAAGCAGCAAAAGCTACAACAAGAGAAGTTATCATTAGTATTTTTTTAAACATTTAAATCACGTCCTTTTAATTTAGTTGTACATATTTATTCTACAAAAAAACAATTTTTCCTTTTTATTTTCTACAACATTTTTTATATTTTTTTCCACTCCCACAAGGACATACTCCATTTCTAGAAATTTTATCTGATTTTCTTTGAATAATAATTGGTTGGAAATTTGATTTCATGTTAAAAACTTCTTCTGGAGTGTGACCTTTCAACTCCCACTGCTGAATATTATTATAAAGAGATTGCAGTGTAGTTGCAAAAATATCTATATTTTCTTTAGAATTAAATTCAAAGCTTGAAATAACTTCTTGAAATATTTCACCAAAAGCTGTTCCATTTCTCATTTCTAAAATCAAATCTAAAACTTTATGCTTAGCATCTATTTTTGTTAATTTTTGCTTTTTAAAAAAACTTTCTAAAGCTAGAAACTCTTTTGTTTCTTCACAATAATCTAATTTCCAAAAATTTTGATATTCCTCTTTTGTCAAAATTTTATATTCTAATTGTGGACGTAGGAAAAACTTTCTCATAAGTTTTTCTGGTTGAATAACAAAATCAGAAAAATAAAAGAACTCATTAGTACCTGCATTAAAAATTTTATTAAATAGAAATTTTAATGAAAATCTTTTTTCCATAAACATCTTTATTTCATCTTCAGGCAGTTCAGGATAATTTTTTATAACTATTTTATAAAAATCTTTTTCTTTAATTACTCCATAAAAACGAATAATACCTGAAAGTAGTTTCTCCAGTTCATCAGAAACTTTTAACTCTTTTTTTCCTGAAGCAGTATTACAATTCATATAAAAATTTTCTGAAAAACTTTTAGAAAGTTCAAAGAATTTTTCTTCACTTTCAAAGTCAAATTTATTTGAAATTAAGCCGAAAAAATCTAATTCATAAATACAATCGAATTTTTTATCCACCACTGATTCTTTCATTTTTAAATCACTAGTTATAAATTTATTGATAAAAAGCTGTGTTTCTTTTGAAAAGATTTTTAAAAATTTTTTGTTTTGTACTTCAAGGGTTTCAATAGTTTTTTCCAATAAAATTTTTTTTAATATACTTTTAGGAACTTTCACATCAAAAAAACTTAAAATTTCTGTAAGTTCCTCTTTATTTTTTGCATTTAATGTTGTTGATAAAATTTTATCTTGCATTTTTAACTCCTTTTTATGTAAAATATATTTTCTGTATATTCTATCATATATAAGGAAAAAATTCTATACCGTTACTTTATTCTATTACAAAAACCAAGGTATCTCCAATCTTAGACCAGTTATATATGTACTTAGCGTGAGAAGTTGCATTTCTCACACACATATGAGAACGGGGTATAGTCCCCAGTGTTCCAGCATATTCTACTTGTGCTGTTGCTGGTAAATTTACAGGAATCCCATGAATATATGCTCCTCTTGTAAACCTTGTTGCATTAGGTGCATACCCTCCTATAGTTGTTGTTCCATCAGCATAATAATCCATACGAATCTTTTTTTGTTGAACCACATAAGTTCCTAGAGGAGTTGGTAATGAATAAGGAGGTTTATCTCTTCCTGTTGTAGCTGGATTGATACTTCTTGTTTTCCAAATATTTCCAACTTTTTCCATAGTTACTATATTTTGATTTTTTCTATCTACAAATATTACTTTAGTAAATTCTTTAACAGGGGATAATTTTAAATATTTGTTAGGTATATACCACTCATTTTCTCTATCAAACCCTTTTATCAGTGAAGTTGTTTCTCCTTTACTTAAAATAGTAACCAGTCCTCCATCCCTTCCATAATTTATTAGCTTTTCAGGATTTTCTTTAGAATACAGTGGAACAGCTTGACTTCTACTCACTCCATCACTATCTACTGTTTTTCCATCTATAGTTCCTGGTGTTCCTATCCTATTTTTATAATTTTGTACATAACCAAAATTGATATGACCTTTTTCAAAATTTTCTAATTTGTCCAAATAGTTGCTTATTTTTTCCCATTGAATTTTTCTATCCACTTTTCCATATTTATAATTATCTTTTAAAGTGTATTTATTATAAATTAGCTCTTTTTCAATAGTCACGGAAAATACAAAAGTAACCATTAATCCCCATATTAAAAACATTAATCTTTTTTTCATAAAAATCATCTCCCTTATTATTATATTAATATTGTTCTATCTTTTTTAAGGGTTTCCTTTTATATTTCAAAAAAAAAGATCAACTTTTCACAAGTCAATCTTTTTCTACTTTTATAATTTTAATAATGCAATGCTTTTCCTAAAAATGATTTCAATTTTTCTGTTTTGGGATTTTCAAATATTTCTTTTGAAGCTCCTTCTTCTATTACTCTTCCTTCATCTATAAAAATTATATGCTCTGCTACATGTCTAGCAAATCCCATTTCATGAGTAACTAAAATTAAATCTTTTTTTAATTTTTTTAATTCCATTATACCTTCTAAAGTTTCCATTGTTAATGCTGGATCTAAAGCCGATGTTGGTTCATCTAAAAGAAAGAAATCTACATCCAAAGCCAAAGCTCTAACTATAGCTACTCTTTGCTGCTGCCCACCTGATAATTCATGGGGTTTTTTATCCATATGTTCTTCTAATTTATATCTTTTTAATAGCTCTATTGCTTTTTTTTCTGCTATTGCTTTGGGAATTTTATGCACTTTTTCAAGAGGAAGCAAAATATTATTTATTGCTGAAAGATGTGGAAATAAGTTGTAAGATTGAAATACTACTCCTACATTTTTTCTATAATTCAACAATTCTGCTTCTTCTTTAGGAATCTCTTTTCCATTGATTTCTATTTTTCCCATTTGAGCCACTTCTAAACCAGCTAAAACTCTTAAAAATGTTGACTTGCCTCCACCTGAAGGACCGATTATAGCCAATGTATTAACTTTTTCAAGAGTTAGATTTAAATTTTGTAAAACTTTATTATTACCATACTGTTTTATCAAATTTTCTACTTTAATTTCCATATGAAAACCTCTTTTCTAAATATTTTGAAAGATGAGATATTGGATAAGTTAAAATCAAATATCCTAGTGCCAATATACAATAATTTTCAACTGGCGAAAATGTCAAAGAATCTACTTCTTGTACATTTTTAGTAAATTCATTTACAGCTATTATTGAAAGCAATGACGAATCCTTTATTAAAGAAGCAAATTGCCCTGCCATAGATGGCATTATTCTTTTTATAACTTGAGGAAAAATTATATGCCTGTATGTTTGATGTTTTGTAAGTCCTAAAGCTTTTGCTGTTTCCAATTGACTTTTATCAATACTTTCAATTCCTGCTCTCACAATTTCAGAAACATAAGCTCCTGAAAACATCGCCATAATTATAACTCCCATAATATATCTGTTTTCTATTCTAAAAGCTGTTCCTATTACATAGAAAAAAAGAAAAATTTGGACAATTAAAGGAGTTCCTCTTATTATTTCTACGTAAAACTTCACAAAATAATTAAAAGGAAGAAAATTAGTTCTACTTCCTAAAGCTATTATTGTACCGATAAGCACACTTCCTATTAAAGAAAAAAAAGAAATAACTAGTGTTAAAAAAAATCCCCAAACAAATTTATACCAATATGTTTCTAGAATTTCTGTCCATGAATAATTATAGTTTATAGAACTAAAAGCATAATTCATAATTAATATTAAAATTCCTAAAACTATTCCCCAATTTAAAGATTTTACCAAAAAAGACAGTTCCTCTTCTTTTTGCTTATAAAAATATTTTTTTATGTAATTCATTATTACTCCCCCATATTAAAATTCACTAAAAGAAAAATGGAATATTTCTTTCTTCAAAGGCTTGCTTTTGTTCACCTAAATATTTTTCTGAAAGCTTGTTGAATCCACCATCTTCTTTGTATTTTTCTATAAAATTATTAATTTTTGTACCTAATTCTTTATCTTCTTTACGATAACCTACACCCCAAGACTCTGTTGTTTTTTGAAATTGATTCAATATAGGTTTAGTTGTTTCAGAATTTTCTTTCCAATTTTTTAAAACTGTTAAAGGATCATACATAAAAGCATCTACTTTTCCTTGAGTCACTTCTAATACAGCTGCTGTTTCTTTATCAAAAACTAAAATTTCAGCTTTAGGAAAATACTGTGTAGCCACTAAATGTCCTGTAGTTCCTTTTTTTACTGCTATTTTTCTTCCTTTTTCATTTAAATCCATAGGTTTTTCTACAGTAGATTTCTTATTTGCTAAAAGACTCAAATAAGATTTTGAATAAGGAATAGAAAAAGAAATTGATTTCTCTCTTTCAGGAGTTGCAGTCATAGAAGATAGTATTATATCTATTTTTTTTGTCATAAGTGCTGGTATAAGACCACCAAAAGCCATATTTTCAATTTTTACAGTTCTTCCTAAAAATTTTCCTAGATCGTTAGCCATGTCTACTGAAAACCCTTCAGGATTTCCCTTAGCATCTGTCATTTCGAAAGGTGGATAAGCTAATTCCATTCCAACAACTAAAGGTTTTTGAACCTCACCAAAAGCTGTAGCAACTATACTCACGAATAAAGCTAGCAATATACTTATTTTTTTCATGATTTTTCTCTCCTCACAATTTTATTTTTAATTCTTACATTATTTACAACTTATTTTTCTATTTTCCTTTTAATAAAATGAAGAAACCCTGCAATAAATTTATTGTAGGGTTTCTTTGTTTTATTTTAAAATGCTGGAACTACTGCTCCTTTGTATGTATTTGTAATATATGTTCTTACTTTTTCAGATTGAAGAGCTTTTATTAATTTTTGTAAATCTACATTGTTTTCATTTCCAGCTTTTATAGTTACTAAGTTTGCGTAAGGTGACTCTTTTCCTTCTAAAATAAGTGCATCTGTTTCAGGATTTAATCCCGATTCTATTGCATAGTTTCCATTGATTATAGCTAATTCTACATCTCTTAAAACTCTTGGAATTTGTGCTGCTTCTAAAGATTTAAATTTTAATTTTTTAGGATTCTTTACAATGTCAAATTCTGTAGATAAAAGATTTTTTGGATCTTTAAGCTGTATAATTCCTTTCTCGTGAAGAAGAATTAATGCTCTTCCTCCATTTGTTGGATCACTTGGAATTGCAACTGTAGATTTGTCTTTAAGTTTTTCTAAAGAATCTATTTTTTTAGAATAAACTCCTAATGGTTCTAAATGTACATTTCCTAGCGATACTAGCTTAAGTCCCTTTTCTTTAGCAAAAGTATCCATGTATGGTTTGTGTTGAAAAAAATTAGCATCTATTTCACCTGAATCTACTGCTAGATTTGGTGTTACATAATCTGTAAATTCAATAATTGTTAAATTAACGCCATCATTTTTTAAATCTTCTTGGACTATTTTTAATAATTCTGCATGTGGAACTGGTGTTGCTCCAACTTTTATATTTCCTGCAAATGCTGCAACTGATGTAACTAAAGCCAAAATTCCTAAAACTTTTTTCATACTCTACTGCCCCCTTTTATTTTTTAATTTATTTGAAAAATGATTTCCTAGAGACTGTATTAATTGAACTAAAACAATTATAACAGCCACTGAATAAAACATTATATCCACCTTAAATCTTTGGTAACCGAATCTAATAGCAATATCTCCTAAACCTCCTCCTCCAATAGCTCCAGCCATTGCAGAAAACCCTATTAAACTTATAACTGTTACTGTAAGCCCGTGTATCAGTGTAGGCATAGCCTCTGGTATCATCACCTTAGTTATTATGGTATAGTTGCTAGCTCCCATACTAGAACTTGCTTCTATAAGTCCTTTATCCACTTCTAAAAGTGCACTTTCTGTAAGTCTTGCTACGAATGGAGCAGCTGAAATAGCCAACGGAACAATAGCTGCTGTACTTCCTATTGTTGTTCCCACTATAAATCTTGAAATGGGAAGTAATAGTATCATCAATATGATATAAGGAAAAGATCTTAAAATATTTATTACAAAATTTATAACTTTATGAATCTGAGTTTGTTCAGCTATATTTCCCGGTGATGTTATCACTGCTAAAATTCCTCCAGGAACTCCGAGTATTAAAGAAAAAATTGTAGCTACACTAACCATATATAAAGTTTCTAAGGTTCCATTTAAAATCATATTAAAGACCATTGTATAATACCTCCACTGAAACATCTGCACTTTCAAACCATGCTATTGCTTCATTTTGTTTTTGTGCATCTCCTATTAGTTCAACTATTAAGTGACCTACTTGCATAGTTGAAAGAATATCCACGCTTCCACCTAAAACATTTATATCTAAATCAAATTTTCTTACAACACGTGAAAGAATAGGATCTCTTGCAACTGAACCCAAAAACATAAGTTTTATAATTTGATTTCCCTTTTGTTTAGAAAGCTCAATCTCTTTTTGTTCTTCTGGCGGAAGATAAGAGATAAGTTCTTTTGTAATTTCGGTTTTAGGTTCTGAGAAAATATGGTGAACTCCTCCAAACTCTACAACCTCTCCATTTGACATAACTGCAACTTTATTGCATATCTCTCTTATTACTTCCATTTGATGAGTAATAAGCACAACTGTTAATCCAAACTTTTTTTGAATATCTTTTAAAAGATTCAAGATAGCTTTAGTTGTTTTAGGGTCTAAAGCAGATGTAGCTTCATCTGAAAGAAGTATTTTTGGATTATTAGCTAGGGCACGGGCTATAGCTACTCTTTGTTTTTGTCCTCCTGAAAGTTGGCTTGGATAAGAGTGTCTTTTTTCAAGTAGTTCTACCACTTTTAAAAGTTCCTCTACTCTTTTAGGAATATCTTGCTTTTTCCATCCTGCTACTTCTAAAGAAAAAGCTATATTTTCTGATACTGTTCTAGAAGAAAGAAGATTGAAGTGTTGAAAAATCATTCCTATATTTTTTCTTATATCCAAAAGTTCTTTTTTAGATATTTTTGTTATATCTGTATTTTCTATATAAATTTCTCCAGATGTAGGTTCTTCTAATCTGTTTAACATACGGATAAGAGAAGATTTTCCAGCTCCACTCAATCCTATTATTCCAAATATATCCCCTTTCTTTACTTCTAAATTTATATTTTTTACTGCATGTACTCCATTGGAATACACTTTATTTAAGTTGCTTATTTTTATCAACTAAAATTCCTCCTCACAATCAATATATTTTTGATTAAACAAAAAAAACTTCCTACAATCTTTTCAGATGTAAGAAGTTTTAACTTTTTAATTAGTCATTACCTCTCCATCTGCTCGGGAATTAGCACCACGCCTTTTGGCAGGTTGCTGAGATTTCACAGGGCCAGTCCCTCTATCTCTCTTGATGGTTATGTAATATTACATTATTATTTTTTAAAAGTCAATACTATTTTGATATTTCTTCTACTAAAAACTCTTTACACTTTCCATATACTTCATTATTTACATTCGCAATTATAACTGTCCCCTCTGCTTCGAACTCTTCACTATCAATTATTGAGTTTCTGTGAAGATAGGCTACCATCGAAGAAGATTGATAAGGAATTAAATATTTACATTTTTTTATAGTTTTAGGCAGTGATTTTGTACAATTTTCTAAAAGAAGTTCTAAGTTTATATTTTGTTTTGCACTTATCTCTATTATTTCATAATGTGAGTATTCTTCTTTTAATGAATTCAAAACTGATTCTTCTGTACAATCTATTTTATTTAGGGCTAAAATAGTAGGTTTATCACTAGCTCCTAATTCTTCTAAAACTACTTCAACTGCATTTATCTGCTCACGAACTGTTGAGCTTGAGGCATCTACCACATGAATAATTAAATCTGAAAAAATTACTTCTTCTAAAGTAGATTTAAAAGCCTCTACTAAATCATGAGGTAACTTACGAACAAATCCTACTGTGTCGGTAAAAGAAGCCAATCTCTTATCTGGAAGTAAAATTGAACGAGTTGTTGTATCCAATGTTGCAAAAAGAAGGTCTTCTGCAAAAACTTCTTCCTTTTTAGTGGTGTTATCTCCAGGATAAAGTTCCACAATCTTATTTCTTAACGTTGATTTTCCAGCATTAGTGTAGCCTGCTAAAGATATTTTAGGTATCCCTGATTCTTCTCTACGCTCTCTTTGAACTCCACGAGTTTTACGAATTTTTTCTAATTCCTGTTTCAAATCATAAATAGCCTCTTTTATTCTACGACGATCTATTTCTAATTTTTTTTCTCCTGGACCTTTAGTTCCAATTCCTCCACCAGTACGAGACATCATTGAACCTAATCCAATTAGACGTCCACTACGGTATTTTAATTGAGCTAACTCTACTTGTATTTTTGATTCTCTTGTTTTAGCACGACGAGCAAAAATCTCAAGTATAAGTGTTGTACGGTCTATAACCTTACAACCAGTTACAATCTCTAAATATTTTATTTGAATTCCTGAAAGTTCATCATCAAATATAATAATATTAGCTCCTTTTACTTGCTGAAGAAGGGCTAAAGATTTAGCTTTTCCACTTCCTATAAAAAATATAGGATCTGGTTTATATTTTTTCTGATAAAGAGTATCTGCCACTCTTATGTTACAAGCACGAGCCAGTTCTCCTAGTTCTTGTAAACTTTCTTCGTTGTCTGTTCCAACTAAGATTGCCACCTCTTCATCACTTTCAAAAATATCTTGTTTTCTAAGAACAGCTTCTACCATTTCTATTCTTTCAAGATAATTCATATTTTCAGCCACTTCAACAGCTAGAGGTCCAAATTGCTCATAACCTAAAGTTCCATTTTCTATTTTACAAAAACCTACACAGACTCCATTTATTCCATTTTCATCTATACCTAAAGCTAAAACAGCATCTAGCTTTAGTTTCATAAGAGCAGAAATATCTACACTAGAAAGATTCGAATATCCACTTGGATGTGTATGAATTATTCTAACACCTGCTAATCTACGATCACTCGTATTTAAAAGTGGGAGTTGAACAGTGCTACTATCTCCTATCGAAATCTCTATAATTTTACCTTTTCTGTCTATTGCCACATTTATTTCACGATTTATACGGAAACTAACACTCGAGATAATTTCTACTATCTCTTGATTGAACAGCTGTCCTTTATCTACTTTTATGTCATAAAGAGCTTCTAAGCCTTGCAAAACATAATCTTTAATCCCGTCAACATTTCCATGTATCATTTTATCAACTCCAAATTACCAACTTTATAATTCTAAAAATAACTTCAAAATTAGTTTTTATTTTACTTGAAAACCTTTTTCTGTTTTTTCTATCAATCCATTTTTCAAAAGATTTCCTATAGCTCTTTTAAAAGCTTTTTTACTCATATCAAAGAAATCTTTTATTTCTTCTGGAGTAGAACCGTCATTAAATCTGAAATTCTCTTTTAAAAGATTCATTTTTTCTAAAATAAATTCTGCATCTTTATCCATTTGCTGAACCATGAGTGCACGAACTGCTAAATCTAATTTTCCATCTTCACGAACTCTCATTATACGAGCTTCTACAACATCTCCTATTTCAAAATGTTTGAATACTTCAGATTGAGGAATAAGTCCAAAATAACGGTCATCAACTGCTACGAAAACTCCTACTTCAGGATTTATATTGTAAACAGTTCCTGTAACCATATCATTTTTATCGTAATCTTTACAAGGCATTAAAAAGTTGTATATCTTCATAGTTGCTGATACACGACCTTTACTGTCTTCATAAAGTCCTACAAGATGTTTTTCTCCTATTTGGACTTTTATATTTTGTTGTCCGATTGGAAGAAGTACATCCTTATTCAATCCCCAATCTAAAAATGCTCCTAATGTAGGGTTTATATCCACAACTTCTAATTTAGCTAAAGTTCCAACAAGTGCCTCTGTTTTTCTAAAAGTTGCAGTAGTTCTATCTTCTGAATCCTTATATATCAAGACATCTATTTCGTCTCCAACTTGTAGTTCTTTTCCTTCTAACTCTTGATTTGGAAGAAGAATATTATCTAAAGATTCCTCTGTTCCTGCATCTAAATAAGCTCCGTGTTTTGTAAAATTAACTATTGTAAGTGTCTGTCTTTTTCCCATTTTAATCATTATTTATCAACTCCTCTATATATAAAAAACTTAAATTTAAATTTTGCTCATCACTTTATTATACATTATAAAGCAAGGATAAGATAGTTTTTTTTAGAGAGACTGGGTCTTTAAAATCTTCTCGTATTAAAACTTTTTTTAATTTAGTTGGTTTAGGAGTAAAAATAAAAATACAATCTCCCAAAGCAAC
>JBOFFH010000071.1:0-21408 GCA_051648485.1 Fusobacteriaceae bacterium | reverse complement strand
TAAGCTCCGTGACAACTTTTACCCTTAACTTTTATAATTAAAGTATCTGAAGAAGCGTTCATAGAACCGTATTTTATCATTATTTGCCCAGCATGAATTTCTTCACTGATATGAATACCATAAATAAAATCGACACCTTCTAAAGCTCCAGCTTCTATCATAGGTTTAGCACCTCCGACTGTTTCTTCAGCTGGTTGAAAAATAAGTCTAATGTTACAAGGTGGAACTATTTTTTTATGGAAAAAATATCTGGCTATTCCAAGATTCATAGTCATATGAGTGTCGTGACCGCAAGCGTGGCAAACCCCTTTGTTTTTAGAAGCGTAATCAGTTTGTTTTAAATCTAAAATAGGCAAAGCGTCCATGTCACCACGAAAAGCAATAGTGATGCTGGGGTCAATTCCCTGAATATCGGCAATAACACCAGTTTTGAAAATATTTTTTTTGTAACTGATGCCCATCTCTTCTAAATAATCCACAATTTTATCCATAGTTCTAAATTCATTTTCTCCAAGCTCTGGAAATTGATGAAAATCTCTTCTCACCTCGATTAACCAATTTTCTATATCTTTAACTTGTTCAAGTAAATTATTCATAGAGATTCTCCTTTAAATTTTGTATTTTTCAAGAATTCTGACAGTGTTCGATTCGGTATCAATTTCTCCCATAGCACCTAGGGGTAATGTCATCATGGGTTCACAATGTCCAGATTTGTAGTTGTATATAACAGGAATATTTAAAGGTCTAAAATAATCAGCAAAAGTTCCTAAAATATCCATATCTTTTTCAGAATCTTTTTCACAGTTGTTAAAGTCCCCCAAAATAACTCCTTTCAGTTTAGAAAGCACACCTAAAAGTTTCATTTGTCCTAAAACTCTATCTATTTTGTAACTAGTTTCACCAATTTCTTCTATAAAAAGAATAGCATCAGTGTAATCATAATCATATTCACTTCCTAAAATAGCACCCAAAGTGATTAAATTTCCACCGATAATTTTTCCTTGAGCTTTTCCAGAAAAAAGAGTTTTTAAAGGTTCAGGATTTTTAAGAAGAGTTTCTCCAGAATCACATGTTAAAACTTCTAAAAAATTTTGAAAAGAAACTTCGTTGAAACTTGAACCAAAATTACTTGTAAGCATTGGTCCATGAAAAGTTATGAGTCCTGCTTTTCTATTGAAAGCTGCATGAAGATTTGTAATATCACTAAAACCAACAAAAATTTTCGGATTGTTTTTTATAATTGTGTAATCTATTAAATCTAAAATTCTAATAGCTCCATACCCACCTCTTAAACATAAAATTCCATTCACCTCTTTATCTTCAAAAAAACGATTGATATCATTTGCACGAATAGTGTCAGTGCCTGCAAATTTAAACCAAGCACTATGGCAACTTTCTCCAAACTTTAGCTTAAAACCTAAGTTTTTTAATTTTTCCGCTGCCCATAAAATATTTTGAAAATCTGTACAGCCAGAAGGAGCAATTATTCCTAACGTATCCCCTATTTTTAAAGATTGAATAAGCACGATCTCACACTCCTTAAATTTAAATTTATTTAATTTTACCCCGAATAAAGATCAATTGCAAATTGATTTGGAAAATTAAATCTTAACTGAGGTTATTAATTTGATTTTTGTAGTTAACTGTGATATAATTAATTGAAAAATATGTAAATTTAGAGAAGAGTGGATGAGGAATCCACTCTTTCTTTCATAGTCTGCCTAATATTTTAAGCGAGGTGAGGAAATGAGTAATTATAGCTCAGTAAATGTAGTTGAAAAAGTAGAGAAACTTGTAACGCCAATTTTAAAAGATATGGCCCTAGAACTTGTAGATATTGAATATATGCAAGATGGAGGTTACTGGTATTTAAGAATTTTTATTGAAAGAGAAAATGGTGAAATCTCT
The DNA here is from genome assembly GCA_051648485.1 of Fusobacteriaceae bacterium. Taxonomy (GTDB): domain Bacteria; phylum Fusobacteriota; class Fusobacteriia; order Fusobacteriales; family Fusobacteriaceae; genus JAGNZR01. The sequence continues at coordinate 19,500 of JBOFFH010000071.1, read as the reverse complement.
CTAGGTGATTGTGCAACTTTAAGTAACAAAATAGACGAAGATGTGGACAAGCTAATTGAAGAAAAGTTCTTTTTAGAAGTATCTTCTCCAGGAGTAGAAAGACCTTTAAAAAAAATAGAGGACTTTATCCGTTTTACAGGCGAAAATATAAGAGTGTCTTTAAAGCATAAATTAGAGGATAAAAAGAACTTTGATGGAGTTTTAAAAGCAGTGAAAGATGATAATATCATCTTAGAAACGAATGAAAAGGAATTAGAAATTCCTTTAAAAGAGATAAGAAAAGCTAACATAATATTTAATTTTAGCGACTTAGGTTAATTAAAAATTGAGTTAATATAGGAGGTTGAGTTTTTTGAAAAGTAAAGACGCAAAAATTTTCTTAGAAGCATTGGCTGAATTAGAAAAAGAAAAGGGGATAAGTAAAGAAAATTTACTTATAGCTGTAGAGCAAGCTCTTTTAGCTGCTTATAAAAAGAATTTTGGAGAAGAAGAAAACGTAGAGGTTGAGATCAACAGAGAATCTGGAGATGTTAAAATCTTTGAAATTAAAACTATAGTAGCAGATGAAGATCTTTATGATGCTGCATTAGAAATTTCTTTGACAGATGCTTATGAAATTAAAAAACGTATCAAAATAGGCGATATTATTAAAATAGAAGTAAAGTGTGAAGAGTTTAAAAGAAATGCTATTCAAAACGGAAAGCAAATTGTTATTCAAAAAGTTCGTGAAGCTGAAAGAGAAAATGTTTATGACAAATTCAAAGTTAAAGAGCACGATGTTATAAATGGTTACATTCGTAGAATAGATGAAAAACGTAGTATCCATTTAGAATTTGATGGGTTAGAAGCATCGCTTCCAACAAGTGAGCAATCAACATCAGATATATACAGAGTGGGAGAGAGATTAAAAGTTTATATAGCTGAAGTTGAAAAAACAAACAAGTTTCCTAAAGTTTTAATATCTAGAAAAAATGATGGATTATTGAGAAAACTTTTTGAAATAGAGATTCCAGAAATAACGTCAGGAATGATCGAAATAAAAGCCTTGGCTCGTGAAGCTGGTTCTAGAGCTAAAGTAGCTGTTTCATCTAAAGATGAAAATATAGATACTGTCGGAGCTTGTATCGGACAAAAAGGTCAAAGAATAAGAAACATAGTTAATGAATTGAATGGAGAAAAAATTGATATCGTAATTTGGAAAGAGTCAATAGAAGAATTTGTTTCTGCAGCACTTAGTCCAGCTCAAGTTACATCTGTAGAAATTTTAGACAATGGAATGACAGCAAGAGTAGTAGTTGAACCTTCTCAATTGTCACTTGCAATTGGTAAAAATGGACAAAATGCAAGACTAGCAGCAAAACTTACAGGTATGAGAGTGGACATAAAAGTTACAGAGGTAAACGAAGGTGAGTAACGACGTGTCTCCAGAAAGAACTTGTACAATGTGTAGAGAAAAAAAAGATAAAAAAGATCTTTTCAGAATTGTAGAAAAGAATGATGCTTATGTTTTTGATGAAAAACAATTGGAACAAAGCAGAGGTACTTATGTTTGTAAAACAAAAGAATGCGTTCAAAGGCTTTCTAAGCATAAAAAAATAAATATAAGTATGGAAGAACTATTAAAAATGGCTAATCTTTTGAAAAGTGAAAAGAAAGATTATATAAATATATTAAAAGCAATGAGGAACTCACAGGCGTTAACCTTTGGTATAAATATGGTTTTTGATGAAATAGAAAAGATTCATTTCATTGTGATGGCAGAGGATATCAGCGAAAAAAATAGCAGAAAAATAATTGAAAAATGTAAAGAAAAAGAGATTCCTTATATTTTTCATGGAACTAAAAATCAACTTGGTGAAATATTCAACAAGGATGAGATAACTGTTATTGCTGTTAAAAATAAAAGAACAGCTCGAGGACTCATAAACTAAGTTTATGGAGGTATTAATTATATGAAAATAAAAGCAAATGAATTAACAAAAGAATATGATAAAGATAACAAAGAGTTTTTAGAAACTGAATATTTAGAAGAAACTAAATTTGAAGCTGAAGCTGAAAAGTTTTCGCCTACTGTTAAAGCTAAAAAGAAAAAGAAAACAGACGGTGCCACAGCAACTCCAGAAGCTAAAGATGCAAAAAAAGGAAACAAAAAGAAAAAAGGTCGTAGAACAGATTTCTCTGTTAAGCTAGTAGAGCAACATATAGATACTGTTACAGAAGAAGATGGAATCAAAATTGTAAAATTAAAAGATAGTATCTCTCTTGGAGACCTTGCTAAACTTTTAAAACTTAACAGTGCTGAACTGATCAAAAAGCTTTTCTTAAAAGGACATATGCTGACTATAAACAGTCAACTTTCTTTTGAGTTAGCTGAAGAGATTGCAACAGAATATGATGCAATAGTTGAAAGAGAAGAAGAAGTAGTTTTAGAGTTTGGAGAGAAGTTCTCACTAGATATCGAAGATAAAGCTTCAGATTTACAAGAGCGTGCTGCAGTTATAACAATAATGGGACACGTTGACCATGGAAAAACATCATTACTAGATGCTTTGAGAGAAGCTAATGTAGCTGGTGGAGAGCATGGAGGAATCACACAAAAGATAGGAGCTTACCAGATAATAAAAGATGGAAAGCCAATAACTTTCGTAGATACTCCAGGACATGAGGCCTTCACTGATATGAGAGCTCGTGGAGCAAAAGTTACAGATATAGCTATATTAGTTGTAGCAGCAGATGACGGAGTAATGCCACAAACAATAGAGGCTATTTCTCATGCTAAGGCAGCCAATGTACCAATTATAATAGCTGTAAACAAGATAGATAAAGAAGGAGCAAATACTTTAAGAGTAAAGCAAGAGCTTATGGAGCATGGATTAGTTTCAGTTGAATGGGGTGGAGATGTTGAGTTTGTTGAAGTTTCGGCTAAAATGAGACTTAACTTAGATACTTTATTAGAAACAATTCTGTTAACAGCAGAAATTTTAGATTTAAAAGCTAACTACAACAAGCGTGCTAAAGGAGTAGTTTTAGAATCTAGACTAGATCCAAAAGTTGGACCAATAGCTGACTTACTTATTCAAGAAGGAAAGTTACGTGTAGGAGATGTTATTGTTGCTGGAGAATCTTATGGAAAAGTAAGAGCTCTTATCAATGATAAAGCAGACAGAGTAGAATCTGTAACTGTGTCTCAACCAGCAGAAATCATTGGATTTACAGGTGTTCCAAGTGCTGGAGATGTAATGTACGTTATTCAAAATGAGCAACATGCTAGAAGAATAGTGGATCAAGTAGCTAAAGAGCGTAGATTGGCAGAATTGTCTAGAAGAACTCTTACACTTGAGTCTTTATCTCAAGAGTTTGAAAATCAAAAGATAAAAGAACTTAACTTAATCTTAAGAGCAGATTCTCGTGGTTCAGCAGATGCACTTAGAGATACACTTATGAAACTGAATACAGATGAAGTTGCAGTAAACATAATTCAATGTGCATCTGGAGCTATTACAGAAAGTGATGTTAAACTTGCTGAAGTTTCTAAAGCTATCATCTTAGGATTCCATGTAAGACCTACTACAAAAGCTATGAAAGAAGCAGATAAAGCTGGAGTAGAAATCAGAACTTCAAATATCATCTATCATATTGTAGAAGATATTGAAAAAGCTCTAACTGGTATGTTAGATCCAGAGTTCAAAGAGATTTACTTAGGAAGAATAGAGATCAAAAAAGTGTTCAAAGTTTCTAATGTTGGAAACGTTGCAGGATGTGTTGTGGTAGACGGTAAAGTTAAAAATGATTCAAGTATTAGAATAATCAGAGACGGAGTTGTTATGTATGAAGGGAAACTTTCAACACTAAAAAGATTCAAGGACGATGCTAAAGAGGTTGTAGCTGGACAAGAATGTGGACTTAATGTTACAGGATACGAGAACATTAAAGAGGGAGATATCGTAGAAGCCTTTGACATTCAAGAAGTTAAAAGAAAGTTAAAGTAGAGAGAGGGATAAAATATGAATAAACAGAGATTAGCTGGAATAGAAAAAGAGATGGGAAGAGTAATATCTAAAGCGCTTTTTGGAGATATAAAAAATCCTAAGCTTAAAAAAAGTATTGTTTCTGTAAATCACATTCGTGTAACAGAAGACCTTAAATTTGCAGATGTTTATTTTACAGCTTTACCTTTAAATGGAGAAGCAGTAAACATAAAAGCAATAGAGGGAGCTTTAAATGAGATAAAAGGATTTTTAAGAAAGAGAGTTTCAGAAGAACTTTCTCTTAGATTCACTCCTGAAATAAGAGTTAAAATGGACGATAGCATAGAACACGCTATGAAAATAACGAAGCTACTAAATGAAATAAAAGGTTAGTGGTAGCTATGCTATGGGAGTATCGTTCAAATAGTGGTGAAACTGCTATGGCTCTTGCAAAAGAGTTTAATGTGTCAGAGTTTATGATGACTTTACTCCTAAATAGAGGGATTGATACAGCTGATAAAATAAAAAAGTTTATCAATCCCCAACTTTCTAGTTTTCGAGATCCTTTTCTCTTTGAGAATATGGAAAAAGTTGTACAAAAAATAATAGAAATCAAAAATAAAAATGGAAAAATTTTTATTTATGGAGACTATGATGTAGATGGTATAACCTCTGCTGTTTTTTTAACTAAGGTATTCGCTCAAATTGGAATAGATGTAGAATACTATATTCCTAATCGTATGGAAGAGGGGTATGGGTTAGATAGAAAAAATTTAGAGTATATGAGAAACAAAGGAGCAGAGCTAGTAATCACTGTGGATACTAGCATAAGTTCTATTGAAGATATTAGATATGGACGTAGCCTTGGAATGGATGTTATTATAACAGATCATCATAAGAGTGCTAAAGAAAAAGAAGATGATGAAATACTTTACATCAATCCTAAACTTAGTGAAAACTACACTTTTAAAAGTTTAGCAGGAGCTGGAGTAGCTTTAAAAGTTGCTCAAGCTCTTTATATAACTTTAGGAATAGATCTATCTGAAGTTTATAAGTTTTTGGATATAGTAATGATAGGAACAGTGGCTGATGTGGTTCCTATTGTAGATGAAAATCGTATTATTATTAAAGAAGGACTTAAAAAACTTAAAAATACAGAAGTAAAGGGCTTAGTTTCTATTATGAAATATCTAAAACTTAATAATAAAAACATAAGCACAACAGATATAAGTTATTTTATATCTCCTCTGATAAATTCACTAGGAAGAATAGGTATTTCTAAAATAGGTGCAGACTTTTTTATTGAAACTGATGAACTAAAAATTTACGATATAATAGAAGAGATGAAAAAATCTAATAAAAAACGTAGAGAAGTTGAAAAAGATATATATGATGATGCCATCAAACTTATAGAAACTGATAAAGAAAAAATGAAAAATGGAATCTTTCTCGCTTCTAAAAGTTGGCACCCAGGAGTAATAGGAATAGTATCCTCAAGATTGAGTATAAAATATGGTGTTCCTGTTATTCTTATTTCTGTTTCTGAAAATGTTGGAAAAGCATCTTCTAGAAGTGTAAACGGAATAAATATATTCAATATTTTTAAAAAGATGTCCTATTTATTGATTAGATTTGGTGGTCATGATTTAGCCGCTGGATTTATAGCAAATGAAAAAAATCTAAAAGAAATTGAAGAAATTTTTTATGAAGAAGTAAGGAAGCCAAGTGAAATTAAAGAAGCAAGAAAGCTGAAAGTAGATATGGAACTACCTATTGAAAAGATAGATAGTAAAATGTTGGACGACTTAGAATCGTTATCACCTTTTGGTATAGAAAATAATATTCCACTTTTTGTAGATAGAAATTTGAATTTTAATGAGATAAAAAAGTTTGGAGTGGACAACAAACACTTCAGTGGATATATCGAAAAAAATGAAAAAAAATATTCTATGGTAGGATTTGATATGGCTAAGCATGTAAGTGATATAGGATATAAAATTCAAAAATTTGATATTGTGTATTATCCAGAAAGAAGCTATTTCAGAGGTGTGGAAAGTGTTCAAATAAAAATTAAAGATATCCAAATAAAAGATGATTTTTATGATCTTTTTTCTTTGGAGAAAAAATAATTTTATTAGTTGTATAGTTAAAAAACCATCAATTGGTTTTATATAAATAAATTTAAAAAATAGGAGGAGCAATGAAACATTTAGTAACAAGAAAAGAAAATTCTGCTGTAGAAGTAGTTTTAACTTTCACGAAAGAGGAAATTAACGCAATCAAGGGGAACATCTTGAAAGAGATGGGTAAAAAAGTAGAGGTTCCAGGATTCAGAAAAGGACATGCTCCAGTTGATAAAATAGAAGCTAACTATGCTGACGCTTTGAAAGAGGAGTTAGTAGATGCACTTTTAAAAGCTAACTATGAAACAGTTTTAAAATCTGAAAACATCAATCCAGTTAGTTACATCTACAATGTAGATGCTAAAACAACTGAAGAGGGATACGCAGTTAGCTTTACAGTTGATGAGTTTCCAGTTGTAACTTTAGGAGAGTACAAAGGATTAGAGGTTGAGAAGAGAACAGCTAATGTTGCTCCTGAAGCTTTAAACCATGCAATAGAAGCATTAGTTGCTCAAAAAACTGAGTTAATGGATGCTGAAGAAGGATACAAAGCAGTTATGGGTGATACTGTAGATTTGGCTTTTGATGGTTCAATAAATGGTGTACCATTCGAAGGTGGAAAAGCTGATTCTCATTCTTTAGTGTTAGGAAGCAAAATGTTCATCGATACATTTGAAGAGCAATTAGTAGGATATGTTGTTGGACAAGAAGGAGAGGTTAATGTAAACTTCCCTGTTGAGTACGGACACGCTCCACTAGCTGGAAAACCTGCTGCATTCAAAGTAAAAATCAACTCAATCAAAAAAGCAGTTAAACCTGAATTAAATGATGAGTTTGCAGTAACTTTAGGATTTGAATCTTTAGCAGATTTAAATACTAAAAAAACAGCTGAGCTTTTAACAAAAGAAGAGCAAATGGTTAAAAATGAAATAGTTTCAAAACTTTTAACTAAAATAGTTGAAGCTTCTGAAGTTTCTATACCTAACTCTATGATCATGAGAGAAGTTGAAAACAAAGTAAAAGAGATGGAGCAACACCTTTCTGCACAAGGAGCTAACCTTGAAATGTACTTAAAAATGATGGGTAAAACATTTGAGCAAATGACTGCTGAAATGACTCCAATGGCTACAAACAAAGTTAAAACAGATATTATTTTAGAAGAGATAGCTAAGGCTGAGAACTTAGTTGTAACTGAAGAAGAAATGGCTGAAAAAATGGCTGAAGTAGCTGTAATGTATGGAATGGATACTGCTAAATTAGAAGCAGAATTAAAGAAAAATAATAACTTAGAGGCATTCACAATGAACCTTAATGTTGATGTAACTCTTCAAAAAGCTGTAGACTTTATAGTTGCAAGCTCTAAATAATAACTTAAAGGGAACTAGGTAGATTTTTCTACCTAGTTATCTCTTTATTTAATTTAGAATTAAACAGTTTAAAAATTAGACTGCTTAATTTGGAATTTAATAACTTAAAAATAAGGGGGAATCATGATGTATTATAATCCTACTGTTATAGAAAATACAAGCAAAGGAGAAAGAGCTTACGATGTATACTCGAGACTTCTTAAAGATAGAATAATTTTTTTAGGTACAGAGATAGATGATAACGTGGCGAATGCTGTAGTTGCTCAACTTCTTTTTTTAGAAGCAGAAGATCCAGAAAAAGATATAACGATGTATATAAATAGTCCTGGAGGAGTTGTAAGTGCAGGATTAGCTATTTTTGATACTATGAACTATATAAAACCAGATGTTCAAACAGTTTGCATAGGTCAAGCTGCAAGTATGGGAGCTTTACTACTTTCTTCAGGAGCCAAAGGAAAAAGATTTGCCCTAGAAAATAGTAGGATAATGATTCATCAGCCATTAGGCGGAGCTCGTGGACAAGCTTCTGATATAGAAATTCAAGCTAAAGAAATTTTAAGATTAAAAGAAATATTGGCTAAAATAATGGCAGAAAACTGTGGACAAACAATCAAAAAAATTCATAAAGATACAGAGAGAGACAATTTTATGTCTTCAGCAGAAGCAGTACAATATGGACTTATTGACAAAGTATTCGTGAGATAGAGGAGGGGAAAAATGAGTAAAAAGAAAATATGTTCTTTTTGTGGAAGAGAGGAATCACAAGTTGATAAAATGATAGCAGGAGCTGATGGAGTTGCTATTTGTGATGGATGTGTTGAGCATTGCTTTGATATGATGGAGTTAGAACCCGAATATCTAGATGATCACCACCCAGTTCAAGCTAAATCTGAACCAGTAGATTTTAAATTAATAGCTCCTCAAGAGATAAAGAAAAAATTAGATGACTATGTAATAGGGCAAGAACTACCTAAAAAAGTATTGTCAGTAGCCGTTTATAATCACTATAAAAGACTTATGCACAATTTCCATAATTCAGAAGAAGATAAAGTTGAACTTCAAAAATCTAATGTACTTTTAGTTGGACCTACAGGTTCTGGAAAAACTCTTTTGGCTCAAACTTTGGCTAAAGTTTTACACGTTCCTTTTGCTATAGCAGATGCAACAACTTTAACAGAAGCTGGGTATGTGGGGGATGACGTAGAAAATGTTTTAGTTAGACTGCTTCAAGCTGCTAATTATGATGTGGAAGCTACTCAAAGAGGAATTATTTATGTGGATGAGATAGATAAAATATCTCGTAAATCTGAAAACACTTCTATAACAAGAGATGTTTCAGGAGAAGGAGTTCAACAAGCTCTTTTAAAAATTGTAGAAGGAACTAAAGCGACTGTTCCACCTCAGGGAGGACGTAAGCATCCAAATCAAGAGATGGTAGAGATAGATACTACAAACATCTTATTTATTGTAGGAGGAGCCTTCGAAGGACTTGAAAAACTTATACAATCTAGAACTAACAAAAAAAGTTTAGGGTTTGGTTCGGAAACTCATAAAAAAAATGAAGTTAGTGAAAATGATGTTTTTAGAAATATTCTTCCAGAAGATTTGGTAAAAAATGGAATTATTCCTGAATTAGTAGGAAGACTTCCAATTATAACAACTTTAGAAAAATTAGATGCTGAAGCTTTAGTAGAAATTTTAACAAAGCCTAAAAACTCAATTGTAAGACAATATCAAAAATATTTAGAAATGGACGGAGTAAAACTAGTTTTCGAACCTGAAGCACTCATTGAAATAGCTGAATTGGCTTTAAAAAGAAAAATAGGTGCCCGTGGACTAAGAGCCATAATTGAGGGTGTTATGTTGGAAATAATGTATAAGGTTCCTTCTGAAAAAACTATAAAAGAAGTAGTTATAACAAAGGAGTCTATAACTGACAGCAGCAAAATATTGATTAAAAAAGGAAAGTGATAGGATATGAGCAGATTGCCATTTATCCCTAGTAGAGATATGGTTGTATTCCCAGGAATAATAACTCCTCTTTATGTGGGAAGAACAATAAGTGTTACCACTTTAGAAAAAGCTATGGAAACTAAAAGTAAAATCATTTTAGGAATGCAAAAAGATCCTTTTGAAGAGATTATCGATGTAGAAAAAGGAATCTATAATGTTGGAGTTATTGCCAATATACTTCAAGTTATAAAAGGACCTAACAACACTTTGAAAGTTCTTATAGAAGCTGAAAATCGTGTAGAAATATCGAATTTAAAATTAGAAGATGGGGAATATGTTTCTTCTTACAAAGTTTTAAAAGTAACTAATGGTGACAGTACAACTTTTGATGCACTTTACAGAAAAATGTTTAAAATTTTTGAAAAATATGGAGCTGTGAATGGAAAAGTTCCAGCAGAAGTATTTTTAAACTTAAAAACTTTAAAAAATAACGATATTAAATTGAATATAATAACTAATCAACTAGGAATTACTAGTGAAGAAAAACATAAAGTATTAGAAGAGTTAGATTTAGAAAAAAGAGGTTATTTGATTCTAGATTTGTTGAGTAAAGAGTTAGAAATTTCAACTTTAGAGAAAAAAATAGAAGAAAAAGTAAAAGCTAAAATAAATCAATCTCAGAAAAATTATTTTTTAAAAGAAAAGATGAACGTAATCAAAGATGAATTGGGTGAATCAGGAGAAGACGACATAAAAGAGTTGGAAACTGCCATAAAAAAAGCAAAGCTTCCTAAAGAAGTTTTGAAAAAAGTTCAAAATGAATTAAAAAAACTGAGTAAAATGCAGATGTTTTCAGCTGAATCTTCAGTATCTAGAACTTTTATTGAAACAGTAATCTCACTTCCTTGGAATAAAGAGAGTAAGGATATTTTGGATATTAAGAGTTCTGAAGAAGTATTGGACAGAGATCATTATGGGCTAAAAGATATAAAAGATAAGATTTTAGATTATTTGGCTGTAAAGCAGTTGAATCCCAACATGAAAGGTGGAATACTTTGTCTTGCAGGACCACCTGGTGTTGGAAAAACATCTTTGGTTAAGTCTATAGCAGAATCTATGGGACGTAGTTTTGTAAGAGTTTCTTTAGGTGGAGTAAAAGATGAATCTGAAATTCGTGGGCACAGAAGAACGTATGTTGGTTCGATGCCAGGAAGAATAATAAAAGCTCTGAAAGAAGCTGGAACAACTAATCCTGTTATTCTTTTAGATGAAATAGATAAAATGAGCAGTGATTTTAAAGGAGATCCAGCTTCTGCAATGTTAGAAGTTTTAGATCCTGAACAAAATTACCATTTCGAAGATCACTATTTAGATATGCCTTTTGATTTATCTAAAGTATTTTTTGTAGCTACAGCTAATGATTTAAGAGGGGTTTCAGGACCACTTAGAGATAGAATGGATATAGTTCCAGTATCTTCATACACTGAGTTTGAAAAAATGAATATAGCTAAAAAATATTTGATTCCTCAAACGGTTAAAGAAAATGGAGTATCTAATTACCCACTTGAATTTTCAGATAAAGCTGTTTTAAAAATTATAGATGAATACACAAGAGAAGCAGGAGTTCGTAATCTTAAAAGAGAGATAAACACTATTTTTAGAAAAATAGCTCGTGAAATAATAGAAAAAGATAGAAAAAAAATAAATATAACAGTTGCCAATATTGAAAAATATTTGGGAAGATCTAAGTTTAGACCCGATAAAATGAGAGAAAAAATAACGAAAGTTGGAGTTGTAAATGGTTTGGCTTGGACTTCAGTGGGAGGGACTACTTTGGAAGTTCAAGGAGTCCAATTAGCAGGAAAAGGATTACTCACTTTAACTGGAACTTTAGGAAATGTGATGAAAGAATCAGCAACTGTAGCTTATACTTTTATAAAAGCTCATACTGAAGATTTAAAAATAGAAAATATCGATTTTTTTGAGAAAAAAGATATTCATCTTCATTTTCCTGACGGAGCAACACCTAAAGATGGACCTTCAGCTGGAATAGCAATAGCTACAACATTGCTTTCTGTTATAACAAACAGAAAAATTCGTCAAGATATGGCTATGACTGGAGAGATAACTATAACTGGAGAAGTTTTAGCTATAGGTGGAGTAAAAGAAAAAGTAATAGGTGCTCATCGTGTTGGAATTCGTGAAGTAATTCTTCCTCAAGATAATATTGGTGACGTAGAAGATGTGCCGGCTGAAATAATAAAAGATATGACAATATATTATGCATCTAAGTACAGTGATGTAGAAAAATTGATTTTTGAAAAATAATATTTATCCAGGAGGTAAGTGCATGGAAGTTAAAAATGCAGAGTTTGTAAAATCTGCTGTATATGAGCAAGACTATCCAGAACATCTAGGTAAACTTGAGTTTGCCTTTGTAGGTCGTTCGAATGTTGGAAAATCTTCTCTAATAAATAGTATAACTAATAGACGTAAACTGGCAAAAACAAGTAAAACTCCAGGAAGAACACAACTTATTAATTATTTTAAAATAAATAGCGAGTTTTATATAGTGGATCTTCCAGGATATGGATTTGCTAAAGTTCCCAAAGCTATGAAAAGAGAATGGGGAGATACAATGAATCGTTATCTTGCTTCTCATAGAGGAAAATTCGTATTTGTTCTTTTAGATATACGTCGTGTTCCTAGTGAAGAAGATATGGAGATGCTAAAGTGGCTAGATCACTATGCTGTTCCTTTTGGAATAATTTTTACTAAAATGGACAAAGTTTCAGGAAATGAAAGATCTAAATGTTTAAAAGATATAAGAAAAAAAGTAGATTTCAGAAATGAAGATGTACTTTTCCATTCATCTTTGACAAATAAAGGAAAAGAAGATGTTCTGAAATTTATAGAAGAGATGTTGGAAGAAGAGTATAATGAACCAACTCCTATTGCAACAGAGGGAGATGAGCTTTTAGACGAACAGGAAAACATAAAACTTATAGAGGAAAATGAGGGAGGATAAAATGACTGAGTTAGAAAAAACTTATTCACCTAGAGACATAGAAGATAAATGGTATAAATTCTGGGAAGAGAAAAAATGTTTTGCTGCTACAATGAAAGAGGGAAGACCTAATTATTCAATAGTTATGCCACCTCCGAATGTAACAGGAATTTTACATATGGGACACGTATTGAATAATACGATTCAAGATACAATCATAAGACATAAACGTATGAGTGGATACAACACTCTGTGGATGCCTGGAACAGATCACGCAGGAATAGCAACTCAGAATATGGTAGAAAGAAAATTAGCTTCCGAGGGACTTGTTAAAGAGGATTTAGGACGTGAAAAATTTATAGAGCAAGTTTGGGATTGGAAAAATCAATATGGAAACATAATAACAGGACAACTTCGTAAATTAGGAGCTTCACTCGATTGGGACAGAGAAAGATTTACTATGGATGAGGGGTTATCTTCATCTGTAAAAGATATTTTTATAAAACTTTACAACGATGGACTTATCTATCGTGGTGAATACATGGTTAACTGGTGTCCAAGATGTGGAACTGCTTTGGCTGATGATGAAGTTGAACATGAGGATAAAGCTGGTAAACTTTGGTTTATAAAATATCCGGTAAAAGATAGTGATGAGTTTTTAACAATTTCAACTACTCGTCCTGAAACAATGCTTGCTGATTCAGCAGTAGCTGTTAATCCAAACGATGAAAGATTTAAGCATTTAATAGGAAAAACTTTAATACTTCCATTAGTTGGACGTGAAATTCCAGTTATAGCTGATGAATATGTAGATATAGAGTTTGGAACAGGAGCTTTAAAAATAACTCCAGCTCATGACCCTAATGACTTTGCAGTAGGAAAAACACATAACTTACCAATTTTGAATATGATGACTAAAGAAGGAAAAGTTACGGCAGATTACCCTAAATATGCTGGACTTGACAGATTCGTAGCTCGTAAGCAAATGGTGAATGATTTAGAAGAGCAAGGTTTCTTAGTGCAAATAAAAGATCACAACAACAGTGTTGGAGGATGTTACAGATGTAATACTGTTATAGAGCCAAGAGTTTCAGAGCAGTGGTTTGTAAAAATGGAGCCTCTAGCTGAAAAAGCTTTACAAGTTGTACATAACGGAGATGTAAAACTGGCTCCTAAACGTTGGGAAAAAGTTTATTTCAACTGGTTGGACAATATAAGAGATTGGTGTATCTCAAGACAAATCTGGTGGGGACATAGAATACCAGCTTGGTATGGTCCAGATCGTAAAATATTTGTAGCTCGTGATACAGAAGAAGCAATGGCACAAGCACTGCTTCACTATGGAAAAGAAGTAGAATTAACTCAAGAAACTGATGTTTTAGACACTTGGTTCTCTTCTGCACTTTGGCCTTTCTCAACTTTAGGTTGGCCAGAAAATACAAAAGAGTTAGAGATGTTTTATCCAACAGCTACACTTGTAACTGGTGCAGACATACTGTTCTTCTGGGTAGCACGTATGGTAATGTTTGGTATTTATGCTATGGATGAGATTCCATTTAAAGATGTTTATTTACATGGAATAGTAAGAGATGAACAAGGGCGCAAGATGTCTAAAACTCTTGGAAACTCTCCAAATCCATTAAAATTAATAGACGAATATGGAGCAGATGCGATTCGTTTCACAATGTTATACAACACATCTCAAGGTCAAGATGTTCACTTCTCTGAAAAACTTATAGAGATGGGACGTAATTTTGCTAATAAAATATGGAACGTGTCTAGATTCGTTATGATGAACTTAGAAGGTTTCAACATTGAAACTGTGAATAAAGATGAGTTGAAATTAGAACTTGTAGACAAATGGATAATATCTAAATTCAATAGTACAGTTAAAGAAGTAAATGAGAAATTAGAGAAATTCCAATTGGATGAAGCTTCTAAAGCAGTTTATGAATTCTTGAGAGGAGACCTTTGTGATTGGTATGTAGAGCTTGCAAAAGTAAGACTTTACAACAATGAAGAGGGTGTAGATGTGGTTTCTAAGACAACAGCTCAATATGTTCTTTGGACAATGTTAGAAGGTGGGCTTAGAATGTTGCATCCGTTTATGCCATTTATGACTGAAGAGATTTGGCAAAAGATCAAAGTAGAGGGAGAAACAATAATGCTTTGTGACTATCCTCAAGCCGATGAATCGTTAATAGATTCTGAAAGTGTAAAAGCTTTTGAATATGTTCAAGGACTTATTTCATCTTTAAGAAATATAAAAGCTGAAGTGGGAATATCTCCTGCTAAAGAGGTTAAAGTAACTATAAGAACTAAGGATGTTAAAGAATTGGATATAGTTGAAAAAAACTATCAATTTATAACTAAACTTGCAAAAATAGAAGAGCTAAGCTATGGAACGGATTTAGAAACTCCAGAGCAAAGTGGATTCCGTGTAAATGGAAACTCAGAAGTGTTTATGATACTTACAGGGCTTTTAAATGTGGAAGCTGAAACTAAAAAGATAAATGAGCAAATAGCTAAAATAGTGAAAGATTTAGAACCGGTTAATCGTAAACTTTCAGATGAGAAGTTTACTTCTAAAGCTCCGGCACATATTTTAGATAGAGAAAAGAGAATTCAAAAAGAGTTTATGGATAAACTTGAAAAACTTCAAGAAAATTTAAAAAACTTAGTATAAAAAAAGTGACTATGCAAATTTATTTTGCATGGTCACTTTTTTTAAAATATATTTACAATGTTAATTTGTGCTTTGAACATTTCTTCTGTTTTATCACTATTAAAATTAGGTGTTGAATTGTCTGAAATTTTAGTTGGATTTCCTTGTGAAGAGTATTCGGTTTTTTTTAAGGCAACTCCATTTTCAAATTCAACATCTGTACGAGGTGTGAAAAGTGTTTTGTAAACTATGTTAACACCATTAAACATTCCATTTTTATAATTCAGAGAAGTTTTGTTTTCTCCATTTTCATAAAAAGTTAAATATTTCCCATCCAGAATTCCTGAACTGTAATTCGCATCTATACGGATTTGTCCATTTTTGTAATAGCTAATATATTTTCCATTCACAACCCCGTTTTTAAAGCTTCCATTTTTTTCAGTTTTTCCATTAGAATAATTTAAAAAGAAATCTCCTGAAAAAGGTTTTTTCGCATTTGCTTCATAGTAAACTCCATCCCTGTTTTGAAGATTACTGAGCTCTACTGGTTTTCCACAACTCATTAAAAATAAAGTAAAAATGATTGATAACGATTTCAAAAATATTTTTTTCATAAAATGCTCCTTAGATAGTATTTAAAAAAGGCCACCACAGTGACCTAAAAAGTTAAACTAATAAATAATCAATTTCATATTTTTTAAATTTGTTAGAAAGCTCTGTGTAGTTATCTTTTAAATACTGAATTTCATCCATCAAAAAGTTGGTAGGATTTTTAAATGTCATCAATTCCTTTGAAACTTTTGTCAGTTCCTTGTCCATATCTCTAAAAAGAAAATACAGAAAAGAAAGAGAAACGGTATTAATTTCGCTAAAGTCTAAACTAATCTCTTTACCTTTTTCTAAAGTGTTTATTAGAATAGTTCTAACTTTTTGAGCTTTTTCTGGTGAAACTAAAAGTGTGGTTTTTAAAAATTTCTTAAGAACGATGTTCATATTGTCTCCTTTATGCTCAGCATAAAAAAATACGATAAATAACTTATTTGTATTGATGTGCAACACTTGACCATGATAAATTATACTTCTTTTGCCTATAAAAGTCAAGCATAAAAATTAATTGAAACATAAGGAGAATATGTGGTATATTATAGAATAAACAAAATAAGAGGTGAAGGTATGGAATTTATTATAGATGAAAAATATGCAGGTGCTAGAGTGGACAGATTTTTAAGAAAATTACTCCCAGATACTGCTCTTACAGAAATTTTTAAAGGTATAAGAACCGGAAATATAAAGGTGAATGGAAAAAAAACAAAAGAAAATAATCGTTTAGAACTTGGAGATACCGTGAGAATATTTAGAGTTCCAGGATTGGAAGCTTTAGAAGTTGTGAACCAAAAAGAAGAGAACTACATAAAAATATCTTCAGAAGAGTTAAAAATGATAAAAGAATGTATAGTTTATGAAGATGAAAAAGTTTCAATAATAAACAAACCTGCCAATACAGTTATGCATAAAGGGTCAGGACATGATTATGGATGGAGTGAACTTTTGAAAAGTTATTATAAAAATCCTGATTTTTCTTTTGTGAATCGTATAGATAAAGCTACTTCTGGATTAGTTGTAGGAGCTAAAACTCTTCCTGTGGCTAGAGAACTTTCTGAAGAGATCAGAGAAAACAATACAGATAAAAGATACTATATTGTGGTAGAAGGAGTTGTTAAAATGAACAGCTTCACAAAAACTACTTATTTGATGAAAACAGAGGAAAAAGTTGTAGAGTTTGAAACATATAAACCTGGAACAAAAGAAAGCACTTCTCATTTTAAAGTTTTATCTAGAGGTAAAAACAGAACTCTTTTAGAAGGCAAATTAGACAGTGGAAGAACACACCAATTGAGAGTTCAGTTGTCTAATATTGGTCATCCTATAGTTGGAGATTATAAATATGGTGCCAAGATGAACAGTAAAAGAATGATGTTACACTCATATTATTTGGAAATTCCTAGATATAATTTAAAATTAATTCTTGAAACTCCTGAGGAGTTCAAGACTTTTTAAAATTTCTTTAGAAAAAGTCATAATTTGTATTGACAAAATGCATAATATATTATATAATATCTTTGTTAACGCGTCATTAGCTCAGCTGGTAGAGCACACGACTTTTAATCGTGTTGTCACAGGTTCAAGTCCTGTATGACGCACCAACTTTGCCCCGTTCGTTCAGTGGTAAGGACAACAGATTTTCACTCTGTAAACAGGGGTTCAATTCCCCTACGGGGTACCAATAGGTACTCAATGGTCTCTTAGGAGGCCTTTTTTTTATAATTTTTCAGAATTCAATTCAATAACAAACCGAAAAAAAGAGACCTGCTAAATTTAGCAGGTCTCTTTTTTTAGTTATTAGTTTTAAAACTAAAAGTTGTGCTTTGAATGTAAATTTTATCTGGAGAATAAATATTTACATTCTTTTTATTAGAATTAAAAATATCAGGATAATCTTGAGTTTCAAAACAG
Organism: Fusobacteriaceae bacterium; assembly: GCA_051648485.1. Classification (GTDB taxonomy): domain Bacteria; phylum Fusobacteriota; class Fusobacteriia; order Fusobacteriales; family Fusobacteriaceae; genus JAGNZR01. Next base: position 1,903 of record JBOFFH010000071.1, on the reverse strand, counting down.
ATACCTAGATGCTTTTCATTCAAATAGTTTCCAGTGTAAATTACAACTGCTGGTTGGTCAGTTTTAAAACTAAGTTCTCTTCCTGAAGTTGAATCTTTTAAAGAACCTCCTGAATTAAAAGAATTGTCTAAGACAAAACCATGATCAATTCCTCCACCAACAATTTCAATATCTTTGCATTCACTAGATAAAACTTCTCCTAAAAGTTTACCATTTCTAAAATCAAAATTAGAATCTTCAACTTTTTTTGTTCTTACTGGCAAAGTATTAGCATCTACTTCTAAAAATTCATTTGAATTTAAAGTTAAGAGTGAGCTATAAATATTTGTTTTATGGTTTCCGCTCAAATTAAAATAACTGTGATTAGTTAAGCTGATATAAGTGTTTCTATCTGGAATTCCAGTGTAATCAATAGTTAAATTTTCATCTTGTAAAGTGTATTTCACTGAAAAATCTATAGCTCCAGGAAAACCATTTTCTAAATGAGGGCTGTGATAACTAAAGGTAACAGAGACTTTATCCTCATATTTTTCAACAGTTCCAGTCCAAACTTTAGTGTTTAGAGAACAGATTCCTCCATGAAGATTATTAGGACCGTTGTTTATCTCCAAGTTGTAAAGTTGGTTATCTATTACGAGTTTTCCCCCTTTAATACGTCCAGCTACTCTTCCAGTAATGCAACCAAAATATGGTTCGTTCACTTCATACTCTTCTAAAGTTTCGAAGCCTAAAACTATATTTTCCCAATTTCCATGTATATCAGGAGTCAAAATTTTCTTTATGATACCTCCATAGTTTAAAATTTCAATTTCCATTTTTTCATTTTTTAAAATATAAGAAAAAACCTCTTCTTTATTTTTAGTGAAGCCGAAGCTTTTAATAATTATGTCCAAAAACGTCTCCCTTTAAAACTTATTTTTTGGTGTATGCCCAGAAACATCCACGGCAATTATAAGTCTTACAGAGAACTGAGTCAAGAAAAATCGGAAAACGCTTCTTAATTACTCAAAATTTATATTGAAACTAGTGTTCTTTAAATATTTTTTAAGTTCCAAATGTGATCTTTAGAAATATAAAAAATACGTTTTGATGTTGAAAAAAACTAAATAACATTGACTATTTTTTTTAAAAATGATAACATTATTTAAAAAAAGAATATAAAGAGGAAAAAATGGTAACAATAAGAGAAATTGCTAAAATAGCAGGAACGAGTCATGCAACAGTTTCTATGGCAATAAATAACAAAAAAGGTCCGAGTGAAGAGGTTAGAAAAAAAATATTGAAAATAGTAAAAGAAACAGGTTATGTTCCAAATGTTGGAGCAAGAAATTTAGTTATGAAAAAAAATGATACTGTAGGAGTTTTTCTACTGAATTTTCCTGAAAAAAAAGAAGATAGAATATTTTATTACTATGGAGAACTTTTACAAGAAATTATGATAGAGATGCAAGGAAAAGGATATAATCTTATGTTTTACACCGATAAAGATAAAACAAAAGAATTTGTTTCTTACAGTAATATTTGTAGAGAGCAAAATTTAAGAACCGCTATTTTTTTGGGTATGAATTCTGAAGATCCTAACATAGAATCTTTAAAAGAGTTGAAAAAAACCCAAATAATACTTTTTGACATTGAAGCCCAATCAGAAAATTATAATTGTATAATTTCAGACTCTAAAACAGGTATAGAAGAGATGTTAAAAGAGTTTAAAGTTTCCGGAAAAAAAACTTTGGCAGTTATAAAAGGCAAAGTTAATACCCAAATAGCTACTGAGGGTAAAGTAAAAAACTTGGAAAAAATTTCAAAAAAATTAGGATTAGAAATAGATTATTTTCCAGGAGATTTTTATAAAAAAAGTGGATATGATGTTGGGAAGATAATATCACCAGATAAATACGATTCT
>JBOFFH010000070.1:0-1838 GCA_051648485.1 Fusobacteriaceae bacterium | reverse complement strand
AATTTATTTTTTTACCATCTAACTTCATATAAGGAGGATTGCTTATAACAACATCATAAGCATTTCCCTCTTTAAATTCTTTTATATCTATATTCTTTATTTTTATAATTTCTTCCAAATTATTTAAAACTATATTTTCTTTAGCTAAATTAAAAACAGTTTCTTGAATTTCCAAAGCTGTTATATTTTCTACTTTCTCTTTAGCTACCAAAAGAATTGGTAAAACACAGTTTCCTGTACCTATCTCTAATATTTTTTTATTTTTTAAGTTAGGAATAAAATCTGAAAGAATTACAGCATCCACAGAAAAACGAAAACCATCTTTTTCTTGAATAAGTTTATATTTTCCTATCAATTCTGTTGTATCTCTCATTATTTTTTACTCCTTTTCTAATATTTTGTGTTCTTTATCTTCTTTTGTTGAACTACTTTTAATTTTAGAAGCTTCTTTTTTATTAAAAACTACATCTTCTAATTTCAGTTTCATCATTCCTTTAGTTTGAGTATCTGCATATAAAAATCCATTTAATGGACTTATACTTGTTACACGTCCATCTCCAAACTCAGTTTTTACAATTTGATTCACTGCTGGATAATTTCTTAAAGCTTCTTCGTACTGGTGATACTCGTAATTTATACAGCATAAAAGTCTTCCACAAACTCCAGAAATTTTAGCTGGATTTATTACTAAACCTTGGTCTCTTGCCATTTTTATAGAAACTGAATCGAATTTATTTATAAAACTTCTACAACAAAGTTCTTTTCCACAAATCCCTATATTTCCTAAAATTCTAGCTTCATCCCTAACACCAATTTGTCTAAGTTCTATTCTCACCTTAAAAATTAGCGCTAAATCTTTAACTAAGTCTCTAAAGTCTATTCTTCCTTCTGCTGTGAAATAAAAAATTAGTTTTGTTTTATCAAAAGTATATTCTGTTTCAACAAGCTTCATGGGAAGTTTATGAATTTTAATTTTTTCTTTTCCTACTTTAAAAGCTTCTTTAGCTTCAATTTTTAATTTTTCATATACCTCTATTTCTTCTTTTGAAGCTTTATGCAATACAGGTTTTAAAGGAAGAACCAAAACTCTTTCTTCTAAAAACATAGGACTGCTATAAACTAATCCTATTTCTTTTCCTCTTATAGTATCCACAATTACTCTATCGCCTTTTTTATAACTCTCCTCATCTGCTATTTCAAAATAATATCTTTTTTTAGTTACTTCAAACATAACTCCTAAGACATTATATTTCTTTTGTTCTTCCATTTCCCCTCCTAAATTTCGAGAAGCCCCTCTTCTAAAAAACTAAAGTACGACTCTCTTGTTACTATTATGTGATCTATCAACCTTATATCTATAAGGTTCAAAGTTTCTTTTATTTTTTCAGTTAATTCCATATCACTTTTAGAAGGATTTGAATTTCCACTAGGATGATTATGGGTTATTATCACTGATTTTGCTTTTTTATTTATAGCATTCTCTAAAATTTCTATATTTGGTAGTTTTTTGTTTTTTTCCTTTTCAATTATTTCATTCCACTCTTGATGCTGATTTAATATTTTTCCTACAACTTCTCTTGGATAAACAGCACTTTTATCTAATGTTCCCTGAAACAAAGTTTCACTTTTCAACTCTTTTGAATCTATTAGACTATTTGCAGAATCCAAATACATCACTAAAAAATTTTCTCTGTCTTCATGACCTATTTGATTTCTTAAATAAGCTACTACATCCTCTATTCTTTTCATGGAAATCTTTTCACTTTTAAAAGTTTTTTTATATATTTCTTTATGAAGGTCTGAAATAAAATTTAAAGCTAAAGGATTTTTTTCTCCCA
>JBOFFH010000069.1:0-17808 GCA_051648485.1 Fusobacteriaceae bacterium | reverse complement strand
TATTTATGAATAATGATAGATTCCCAACAGAGGATGAGCAATTTGAAGCTTATAAATCAGTAGCTGAATCTATGCAAGGAAAACCAGTTACAATTAGAACGATGGATATTGGTGGAGATAAATGTCTTCCATATATGCAATTACCAAAAGAAGAGAATCCGTTCTTAGGATGGAGAGCTTTAAGAGTTTGTCTGGACAGACCAGAAATATTAAAAACTCAATTTAGAGCACTTTTAAGAGCTTCAGCTTTTGGATATGTAAAAATAATGTTACCGATGATAATTTCTATAGAAGAGGTTAGACAATCTCGTGAAATACTCGAAATTTGTAAAGCAGAACTAAGAGCAGCTAAAATAAAGTTCAACGAAGAAGTAGAGTTGGGAATAATGGTTGAAACTCCAGCAGTTGCTTTCCGTGCAAAACAATTTGCACAAGAAGTAGATTTCTTCTCAATAGGAACAAATGATTTAACACAATACACATTAGCAGTAGATAGAGGAAATGAAAATATTGCTCATCTTTATGACACTTATAACCCAGGAGTTTTGGCAGCTATTAAAATGGCTATAGATGGAGCTCATGCTGGTGGAATACCAATTTCTATGTGTGGAGAATTTGCAGGAGATACAGAAGCAACAGCATTACTTTTTGGAATGGGATTAGATGCGTTCTCAATGTCATCAATATCTGTACCTAGAGTAAAGAAAAATATAATGTCATTAGACAAAAAAGAGTGTGAAGCTTTAGTTGAAAGAGTTATGTCTAAATTAACAGCAAAAGAGATTATGGAAGAAGTTAGAGCTTTCAATTTAAAAAATATTAAATAAAAAAATAAAAAACTTCAGAATTATTTCTGAAGTTTTTTTTATGTCTATAAAGAAAGACCTCTGAAAAAACTATATATGTAATATATTACTAACATATTTAAAAAAGTTATTTACAAAAATGATATAAGTGTGATAAAATTCAAGATAAAGTTGATGAAATTTATGATAAATACGTTTTAAATATATTTTAGATATGAACTAAATATTTCGAGGAGGAAAAATGACAGAATTTTTAAATGTTGTTGTAAATTATATGAATGATATATTGTGGGGTTATATACTGATAGCTATGCTTATAGTGATAGGAACATATTTTACAGTGATAACAAAATTTGCTCAATTTAAGCATGTGGGGCATATGTTTAAATTGTTGGCTGATAGTAATAAAACAGAAAAAGGAGAAGAGAAAAAAGGGATATCTTCGTTTCAAGCTTTTTGTATAAGTACAGCTTCAAGAGTTGGAACAGGAAATCTAGCGGGAGTTGCAACAGCAATAGCAACTGGAGGACCAGGGGCAATATTTTGGATGTGGCTAATAGCTTTTATAGGAGGAGCTTCAAGTTTTGTTGAAAGTACTTTAGCTCAGGTTTATAAAATTAAAGATGGAGATTCATACAGAGGCGGACCTGCTTATTACATGGAAAAAGCATTGAATAAAAAATGGATGGGAGTAGCTTTTTCAATTTTGATAACGATAGCTTTTGGATTAGTTTTTAACTCTGTGCAATCTAATACAATTTCAATAGCAACTCAAACAACTTTTAGTTCTTTTGGAATAGTTAGTAAAGAATTTTTAAATATTTCTTTAATCAGATGGATCTCTGGAATAATATTATCTCTAATGACAGGGGTTATAATTTTTGGTGGAGTAAATAGAATAGCTAAATTTAGCAGTATAGTTGTTCCTGTAATGGCAATAGCATATATAATAATTTCTTTGTTTGTAGTGATAAAAAATATTAGTTTGGTGCCAGCTGTGTTCAAAGATATAGTTTCTCAGGCATTAGGTCTTAAACAAGTCTTTGGAGGAGGACTAGGAGCAGCCATAATGATAGGAGTTAAGCGTGGTTTGTTCTCTAATGAGGCTGGAATGGGAAGTGCTCCAAATGCAGCTGCAACAGCCGAAACGTCACATCCAGTTAAGCAAGGATTTATTCAAACACTTGGGGTTTTTACAGATACAATAATTATATGTTCTTGCACGGCTTTTATGATTTTGGTTTCTGGAGCTCACTTAAAAGGGTTTAAAGGAATAGAATTAACTCAAAAAGCTTTAAGTTCTCAAGTTGGACAATGGGGAAATGTTTTTATAGCTGTATCAATATTACTTTTTGCTTTTAGTTCAGTAATTGGAAATTACTATTATGGAGAAACAAATATAGAATTTTTAACAGATAAAAAAATCTGGGTAAATCTTTATAGAATGGCAGTAATAGGAATGGTTATGTTTGGAGCTGTAGCTGAGATGGATTTAGTTTGGAATTTAGCAGATCTTTTCATGGGACTTATGGCAATACTTAATTTAATTGCAATATTTGCCTTAGGAAAAGTTGCTGTGAGAGCTTTAGAGCATTATTTAGAACAAAAAAAAGCTGGAATAGAACCATTTTTTCATAGAGATAGTATAGAGCTTCCTAATCTACACGAAGTAGAATGTTGGGAGAAATAGTAAGATAAAAAAAGCCTCCAGACTTTAATCTGGAGGCTTTTTTTATCCTATTTTTATAAATGTTTCAATTATAGAGTAAAGGTGTTCTTTAATTCTTCTATAGTTGTTTAGCATATCCATATAACCAGTGCTTAGCATAGTTTGAGATTCTGAGTCTGTTAAGTTTTCTAAATGAGCTTGTCTAGCGTTTTTATAAACTCCTTTAATGTTGTTACATTTTTTAAGTGCAGAAACAAAAAGGTCTTTGTTATTATTTTTATAAGCTGTATTTATTTCTAAGAAAATTTCTTCAACATCTTTATGAAGATTGACAATAGTATTTTTTCTCATTTCATCCAAGTGAATATCATTTACAATTAATTTTTTAACGGTTTTAGAAATTCTTACCAAGTAATCACTGATTGTCTCATATTCGTCAGAAATAATAAGGTTTTCACGAGTTTCTTCAACTTGATCTTCATCTAATCCTTTGTGCATAATATAGAAACTAATATCGTTTATCTCTTTTTCATATAAATCTAATCTGTCTTCAGATTCAATAATAAAATCTAAATTAGAATCGATTAAATCACGATCACCATAGATTTCATTAAGTTTTTTAAATGAAGTGTAAAGTTCATCTCCCATACAAAGTATTTCATTTTTAGTTTGAGAAAGAATAACACCAGGAACTTCAGTCATCATAGCATCTAAGCGAGTTATTTTATTAGATGCAGGAGCAGAATCTTCTTTTACAAATTTAGTTAAAAGTCTAGACATAACTCCAACAAAAGGAATAAATAAAAATACATTAAAGATATTGAAAAGAGTATGAGCTGTTGCAATAGCCTTGGTAGGGTTTCCAACAGGATCAACGATTTTATTTAAGAAAACAATGTAAAGTCCAAACATCGGAACTACCCACGCAACTCCTAGAAGATTTACTAATGTATGAGCATAAGCAGCACGTTTAGCATTAGCTGTAGCTTTTAAAGAAGCAAGCAGTGCAGTTATAGTAGTACCAACATTTTCTCCTAAAACAAGAGCAACAGCAGTTTCATAATTTAAAAGACCACCAACAGCTAATGTAATTGTAATACCTAAAGTAGCTGAAGAAGATTGAACTATACCAGTTAAAAGAGCTCCAACTAAAGCAGCTTTTAAAACACCAATGTAAGATATAACCCCATTTGGTGCAGCATCAAATGCATGAAATAATTGAATGAATTCAGGTAATGAACGAAGAGGTTTAAGTCCGTCACTCATAAGTTCTAGTCCGAAAAAGATAAGTCCTAATCCCATAACTGTAAGAGATTTAAGTTTTGTTTTTTCACTGTTTGCAAACATAAAGATCATAGCGGCAGCTCCAGCCATAGGAAGTCCATATTTACCAATTTTTAGAACCAATATCCAACCGGTAATAGTTGTTCCTATATTAGCTCCTAAAATAACTCCTAAAGCTTGTTGAAGAGTTAAAAGAGAAGCGTTTGCAAAACCGATAGTCATAACTGTACTTACAGATGAAGATTGTACAAGTCCTGTAATGAAAATACCAACAAAGATTGCAGCAAAACGATTTCCAGTAAGAAGAGATAAAACTTTTTTAAGTTTTTCCCCTGCTATTTTTTGCATACCATTAGACATGTGATTCATTCCATAAAGGAAGAGACCAAGTCCACCGATAACTTTAAATAAAACATCTAAATACATAAATTACCTCCAGTAAGATTATTACAAGTGATTATACTATAGATGTTAAAAAAAAAGAAGCAAATAGTTAAAATTTATGGTAAAATTGTCCGTGGAATAAAAAAGTCCTAAAAGGCTAGAATAGATTAGCAGACAATTCTAAAAAAAAAAAATTGATTTATTTAGAATAAATATGTTTGGACTTAAAAAATTATAATGAAATTTCAAAAATCAGGAGGTTTTAAATGGTTGGAAATGTTATAAAAATAGAAAATGTAAATAAATTTTATGATGGAGTTCAAGTTTTAAAAAATGTAAACTTAGAAATAAAAGATGGAGAATTTTTCTCTATTTTAGGACCTTCAGGATGTGGAAAAACAACACTTCTTAGAATGATAGCAGGATTTATAGATCCAGATCAAGGTGCAATCTATCTAGGAAATGAAGAACTTACAAAATTACCTCCTAATTTGAGAAATGTAAATACTATATTTCAAAAATATGCACTTTTTCCTCATCTATCTGTATATGAAAATGTAGCATTTCCTTTGAAATTAAAAAAAATGTCTAAAGAATTAATAAATTCTGAAGTTAAAAAGTTTATTAAAATGGTAGGATTATCTGAACATATAAATAAAAAACCAGACCAACTTTCAGGAGGTCAACAGCAAAGAGTTTCGATAGCTCGTGCCCTAATAAATAAGCCAGGAGTATTACTCTTGGATGAGCCACTTTCGGCACTTGATGCAAAACTTCGTCAAAATCTTTTGATAGAGTTAGATCTTATTCATGAAGAAGTAGGGATAACTTTTATTTTTATAACACATGATCAGCAAGAGGCTCTTTCGGTTTCAGATAGAATAGCAGTAATGAATAAAGGAGAAGTTCTTCAAGTTGGAACTCCTGTTGAAGTTTATGAAGCTCCAGCAGATACTTTTGTAGCTGATTTTATAGGAGAAAATAATTTTTTTGAAGGAAAAGTTGTAGAAATATTAGATGCTGAACATGCTAAAATAATTTCCTCAGAAATCGGAGAAATTATAATAGAAATGGATAAAGAATTAAAGGTAGGAAATAAAGTAAAAGTTTCAGTTAGACCTGAGAAAATAAGAGTCACAAAGTCTAAACCAGAAATAACTTCAGGGCAAAGATTGAATAGTTTAAAAGTCTACGTAAACGAAATTATTTATTCTGGATTTCAAAGTAAGTATTTTGTTTGGATAAATGAAGATAAGAATATTCAATTTAAAGCATTCAAGCAACATGCAGTATATTTTGACGATAAAGATTCTGAAACTATTTGGTGGGATCAAGAAGCTTACATCTCTTGGGAGGCTGATGACAGCTTTATTATAGAGGTGATATAAAATGAAAAAAAAAATAAATTTAGGAGTGCTTTATACAGCTCCAATAACATTTTGGCTTGGAATATTCTTTGTGATTCCAATGTTGATAGTATTGACATATTCATTTTTAAAAAAAGGAACCTATGGAGGAGTTGAATTAGAGTTTTCTTTGGAGGCTTTTAGTATTTTTCAAGATACACTTTTCTTTAAAATCTTGATAAGAACAATTTATATTTCTTTAATAATAACTTTAATAACAGTGGCTTTAGGAATTCCTACAGCATATTATATGGCTAGATCTAAGTATAAAAAAGAGTTGCTATTTTTGATAATTATACCATTTTGGACTAATTTTTTAGTTAGAATATATGCTTGGATAGCTATACTCGGAAATAATGGATTTATAAACTCATTACTGTCTAAAATTGGAATCCATCCCATACAGTTTCTTTATAATAGTTGGGCAGTAATAATAATTTCAGTTTATACTTCACTACCTTTTGCAATATTACCATTGTATGCAGTAGTTGAAAAATTTGATTTTTCTTTAATTGAAGCAGCAAGAGATTTAGGAGCTACAAATAGACAATCTTTTTTCAAAATATTTATTCCTAATATAAAATCAGGAATAATAACAGCAGTACTGTTTACATTTATTCCTAATTTGGGATCTTATGCTGTTCCTAAATTAGTTGGTGGAACTAAAACAATTATGCTTGGAAATGTAATAGCTCAGCATTTGACTGTTACAAGAAACTGGCCATTGGCATCTTTAATTTCAGCTACTTTAATATTGGTAACTTCTTTGACAATAGGATTATTTATAAAGTTTTTCAAAAAAATAGAAGGAGGAAAAAATGAGTAAAATTAATAAAAGAAGAACATCTCTTTTTTTCTTTGTGTTTTCTATGGTTTTTTTCTATCTACCCCTTGTAATACTGATAATTTATTCTTTCAATGATAGTAAATCTATGGTTTGGAATGGTTTTTCATTGAAATGGTATAAAGAACTTTTTATGTATTCAAGCAATATCTGGATATCTTTTAAATATAGTATATTGATTGCTATTTTTTCCGGAGCGATATCTACTTTAATAGGGACATTAGGAGCGATAGGTTTACAGTGGTATAATTTTAAATATAAAAAAGCTTTGCAAATTTTAACATATGCCCCTTTGATAATACCAGATATAATATTAGGAGTTTCTCTTTTAATACTTTTTGTAACAACGAAATTTCAGTTGGGTCTTATTACAATATTTATAGCTCATACAACTTTCAATATTCCTTTTGTACTGTTTATAGTACTTTCAAGATTGGAAGAGTTAGATTATTCGATAGTGGAAGCAGCATATGATTTAGGTGCTACAGAGTATGAAACTTTAAGAAAAGTAATATTTCCAATGCTTCAACCAGCAATAGTTTCAGGGTTTTTAATTGCAGTGACTTTATCTTTTGATGATTTTGTAACAACTTTCTTTGTTGCAGGTCCGGGTTCTTCTACTCTGCCTTTAAGAATTTATTCAATGATTAGACTGGGGGTTTCTCCAGTGATAAATGCAATTTCAGTTTTATTGATAGGAGTTTCAGTAATTTTAACACTTTCTACAAAAAAATTACAAAAATATTTTATAAAATAAAAAAAAATTTACTAATGGGGACAATTGTAGTAGAATATAAAAAATATAAGAAAAAAGTGGAGGAAAATATGAGAAAAAAAATAATGGGGATATTAATGATGTTATTAATACTAATGTTAACAGGATGTTCGAGTGTGAAAAGAGCTTTTTCTAGTGATGAGTCAGCAAAATATAATGATATTAGAGTAACAATAGTAACAACACAGGGAGACATAAATTTTTATCTTTACCCAGAAGCAACTCCTTTAACAGTAGCTAACTTTATAAATTTAGCAAAAAGAGGATATTATGACAATACAACAGTGCATAGAGCTATAGAGAATTTTATGGCTCAAGCTGGAGATCCTACAGGAACAGGAACAGGTGGCCCTGGATATATGATCGAAGATGAAATTGTAGACTGGTTAGATTTTTTTCAAAGTGGATTATTAGCTATGGCTAATGCAGGACCTGGAACAGGAGGTTCACAATTTTTCATAACTACAGCCCCAGCTGAGTGGTTAAATGGGAAACATACTGTTTTTGGAGAAACAATAGGGGACACAGATTTGGAAAAATCTAAAAAATTAGAAGTTGGAGATATAATAAAAGAGATTAAATTTACAGGTGAAATAGATTTAATTTTATCTTTAAATAAAAATCGTGTAGATGAATGGAATGAAATTTTAGATAAAAAATATCCCAATTTACAAAAATATGAAGTTAAATCTTTAGAATCTTACACTGGAAAAGCAGCGGAATATGCTAAAGAAATTGAAAATATTTATAATAAAAATAGCGAAAAGCAAGAAGAAGTTAAATTAAATTTAATTCCTAGAACAATAGCTAAAATAGAAAAAGCAATAGGTAAAAAAGAAGAGGATAAAGAAGAAGCCAATTTTTTTGAAGATTAAAAATTAGAGAACCAATTTTGGTTCTCCTTTTTAATTTTTGTAATTATATATAGACTTATTTAGTTTTATGAGTTATAATAGCTTATTGGATATATAATTGAATGAACGTTCAAGTTGTAAAAGGTTATCTTTTGCCAGGTATGAAAAATCGTCAAAATAATACAAAAATAATGGAGGTGAAGCCATTACCTTAAAAATGAAATTATTGAGGAATGGTGATTGTTATGTTGCAAATAATAGTAGGATTAGTTATTTTTATAACTGTTTTTTATTTGATTATTTCAGAAAAGGTTCCAGGGGCTTGGGCTACAATGTTTGGTGGACTTGCTATGGCACTAGTTGGAATTTTAAATGAAGAAGAAGCTCTTCACTCTGTCGGAGAGAGATTAGAAATTTTATTTTTATTAATTGGAATGATGATTATAGTTCACTTGATTTCTGAAACAGGAATTTTTCAGTGGTTTGCTATCAAAGTTGCACAATTAGTAAGAGGAGAGCCCTTTTATCTTATTGTTCTTTTGGCAGTAGTAACAGCAGTGTGCTCAGCTTTCTTAGACAATGTTACAACAATATTACTTATGGCACCGGTTTCTATACTTTTAGCTAACCAGCTTAAATTGAGTCCTTTTCCTTTTATTATCACAGAGGTTATGGCTGCTAATATAGGTGGGGTTGCAACTATTATAGGGGATCCAACTCAATTAATTATAGGAAGTGAAGGGAACTTAAATTTTAATCAGTTTCTTTTCAATACTGCTCCTATGGCAATTATAGCTCTTGTTATTCTTTTGATAAATGTTTATTTTATCTATGGAAGACACATGAAAGTATCGGAAGATTTAAAGGCTAATATCATGGAGTTAGATGCTAGCAGAACTTTAAAAGATATAAAACTTTTAAAAGAAGCCGGGTTAATTTTTACTTTAGTACTTGTAGGGTTTATTTTAAATAATTTTATAGATAAAGGACTGGCAGTTATATCTCTTTCAGGAGCAATTTTGCTAGTAATAGTTGCTAAAAGAAAACCAGCTGAAATCCTAAAGCACGTAGAATGGGATACTTTATTTTTCTTTATTGGTCTTTTTATTTTAGTTAAAGGAATATCAGAGACTCACGTTATTGATATTTTAGGAAATAAACTTATTGAAATCAGTAAAGGGCACTTTCAAATAGCAGTTTTAGGAATTTCATGGCTTTCTGCAATTTTTACTTCTGTGATTGGAAATGTAGCTAATGCTGCTACAACATCTAAAATTATTCAAGTTATGGCTCCATCTTTTGATAATGGTACAAACAATGTAACAGCATTTTGGTGGGCGTTGTCTTTTGGTTCATGTTTAGGTGGAAATATGACAATATTAGGTTCTGCTACAAATGTAGTGGCAATAAGTGCTGCTAGTAAAGCTGGAATAAAAATTGATTTTATGAAATTCTTTAAATTTGGAGCGTTAATAGCTATTCAAACTCTTATTGCTTCAAATATATACATTTATTTGAGATATTTTTAGATTATATAGATGTTTTAAAAACTCAGTTTTTCTGAGTTTTTTTTCTTTTTAAACCACAAAATCTATGATATAATTTAAAGAAAATAATTAATTGTAATTGGAGGAAAAATGAAAATTATTTCTTATGAAGAACTAATAAAAGAAAAAGGTTATATCCTTGTGGATGTGAGAACTCCTAAAGAGTTTTTATCTGAAGGAATTCCAGGTAGTATAAATATACCAATACTTTTAGATGAGGAAAGAGTAGTAGTAGGAACTGCATATAAACAAGTTTCTCAAGAACAAGCTAAAATTTTTGGAGTTGAATATTTTTCTAAAAGACTTCCTGAAATTTTTAAAAAGATTAATGCTCTTACTAAAAATTATAAAAAGATAGTGTTTTATTGTGCTCGTGGAGGAATGCGTAGTGGAACGATGACAGGGTTTTTTGGAGCTTTAGGATATAAAGTTGCAAAGCTAGATGGAGGTTATACTAAATATCGTGAATATATAAACAAAGAGATTCCTAAGCTAAATGAGGGCGTAGAATATATTATTATCCACGGAAAAACAGGAGTAGGAAAAACTAAAATTCTTCAAGGGCTCGAGGCTAAAGGATTTAATGTTTTAGATTTAGAAAAATTAGCTGATCATAAAGGTTCTTTTTTTGGTGGATTGGGAGAAGTACGTCCTCAAAGTCAAAAAAGATTTGAATCTTTAGTTTATAATTTTTTTATGATGAATAAACCTAGGTATGTAATAGCTGAAAGTGAAAGTAAAAGAATAGGTAATGTTTATGTTCCTGAATGTGTTTATAATTCTCTTAAAGATGGAAGACATATTTTAGCTAAAACTGATATAGATCAAAGGGTTAGAGTTGTTATGGAAGATTATTTTACTACAACTTCTAAAGAGGAAATAGAAGAATGTCTCGCTAAAGTAAAAAGATATGCAAATCAAGAACAGTCAAATAAATTTACTTTACTTTTAGAAGAAAATAAGAGAGAGGAATTGGCAGAAGCACTCATGAGTGATTATTATGATGCTCTTTATCAAAAAAGTATAGACAAATATGAGTTTAAAGAAACAGTTGAATTTACAACTACTCAAGAGGGTGTAGAAAAATTCGCAAAACTTTTAGAGAATAAATTAATAAAAGAATAGTAGCTAAAATAAAAAATATGTTCTGAAGGAGTTTTCAATATGAAATTGGTATCTTGGAATGTAAATGGAATAAGAGCAGTTGTAGAAAAAGGATTTTTAGATTTTTTTAAAGAAATAAATGCTGATTTTTTTTCTATACAAGAAAGTAAATGTCAAGAAGGACAAATAACTTTGGAGTTAGAAGGGTACAATCAGTATTGGAATTACGCTGAAAAAAAAGGTTATTCGGGAACAGCGATTTTTACTAAACATAAACCTTTAAGTGTAACTTATGATTTAGGAATTGAAGAACATGATAAAGAGGGAAGAGTTATTACTTTGGAGTATGAAAAATTCTTTTTAGTCAATGTTTACACTCCTAATTCAGGAGAAGCATTGAAAAGATTAGAATATAGAATTTCATGGGAAAAAGAATTTAGAAATTATCTATTAAAATTAAAAAAACAAAAACCAGTAATCGTTTGTGGAGACTTGAATGTGGCACACGAAGAGATCGATCTGAAAAATCCTAAAAGTAATAAAAAAAATGCAGGATTTACAGAGCAGGAAAGAGCTGAAATGACAACATTTTTAAGTTTAGGTTTTGTTGATAGTTTTAGGTACTTGTATCCAGACTTAAAAGAAGCTTATTCATGGTGGTCTTATAGATTTAATGCTAGAAAAAACAATGCAGGTTGGAGAATAGATTATTTTGTAGTGAGTGAAGATTTAAAAGAAAATATAGAGATAGCTAAAATTTATCCTGAAATTTTTGGTTCTGACCATTGCCCTGTAGAATTAGTATTGAATATTTAAAAATTAAAAAATCAGAAAGATTTATTCTTCCTGATTTTTTAATTTTACTCATAGTCTATTAAAAATTTGATAAGATCTACTTCTGGATAATCTCCTTCATCTAAATAATCTGCACCTTCTGAAAAGGCAAGATCAATCATACCAGTAGCATCTCCTATGTATTCTAAGTCTACTCTTGTAACAATAAAAGTAGTACCTATATTCTTAAGTTCTTTTTGAAAAGTCAATAAATCTTTCATAAGTAAATTATCTTTATCTAAATATTTGTTGAATAAGTTATCTATTTTTCTAATTTTTTCAAGATTTTTTTCTTCTTTTCCACAAAGTTCTTCTAACTTTTTTATCAATTCTTTCATAGAAATTTTCATATCGTGAGGTAGTTCATATTTTTCAAAACTCCAAGAAATTTGTCTTGGAAAAGTTTCTTCGAAGTAGTATTCTAAAACTTCTCTAGGTGTTTCAAAGGCTCTTACTGTACTCAGACTCAACCATTTTTTTTCGTGTTTTTCATACTCTTTATCTAAAACCAAAATTTTTTCTAAATCTTTTTCATCTTGAAAAAAATATTTTTCGCTGTTCCAAGTTATATATTCCTGTTCCATATCTCCTCCATAAAATTTATTGTTTAATCTATTTTACAATGGATTGGAAAAAAAATAAAGAATAAATATTTTGAAGAATAGTTTGTATTTTTTCATAAAAATGTTCTATAATCTATTTAAGAAAAAAAAAGGAGAAAAAATGTTAAAAGAATCCAAAAGACTTTTAAAAGAGATATATGGTTATGAAGATTTTAGAGAAGGTCAAACTCTTATTGTTCAATCTGTGTTAGAAAAACAAGATACTTTAGGAATAGTTGCAACTGGTGGAGGAAAATCTATTTGCTATCAGATACCAGCGTTGCTATTCAAAGGATTAACTTTGGTTGTATCCCCACTTATATCACTTATGAAAGACCAAGTGGATGCACTCAAAATTTTAGGAATAGAAGGAGCTTTTTTAAATTCAACCATCTCAAAAGAGGAATACTCCGATGTGATTAGAAAAGTTAGAAATGGAAAATTAAAAATTTTGTATATATCTCCAGAAAGGCTAAATAATGAAAAGTTTGTTCAATTTATAAAATCAGTGGAAGTTTCAATGCTGGCCATAGATGAGGCACATTGCATCTCTCAGTGGGGACACGATTTTCGTAAGAGTTATTTAGAAATTCCAAAATTTATGGAAAGTATGGGAAAAAAAATTCAGATTTTAGCCCTCACAGCTACAGCTACACCAGAAGTGAAAAATGATATTTTGGAAAAACTTAAAATGAAAAACCCAAATGTTTATGTCAATGGTTTTGATAGAAGTAATATATCTTTTAAAGTCGAGAGAGGAAAAACAGCAGAAACTTATATAGTTAATTATTTGAAGGCTCACAAAAATCGTTCTGGAATAATTTATGCCAGTACAAGAAAAGAAGTGGATAATCTTTATGCTTATTTAAAATTGAAAGGTTTTGAGATAGAAAAATATCACGCTGGAATGGAAGATAGACAAAGAAATTTTACTCAAGAAAGCTTTGTAAAAGATGAAATTAAAATAATAGTTGCAACTAATGCTTTTGGAATGGGAATTGATAAATCAAATGTGAGATTTGTTATTCATAGAAATATACCTAAAGATTTGGAGAGCTATTATCAAGAAGTTGGAAGAGTGGGCAGAGATGGAGCACCAGGAGAAGCAATACTACTTTTTTACGAAGAAGATGAAGGGGTTCAAAAATATTTTATAGAAAACAATTCTGAACTTTCAGAAGAAATGAAAGAAAATAAGATTAGAAAATTGGATAAAATGATTGAGTATGCTTATTTAGAAAGTTGTTACAGAGAGTTTATTTTAAAATATTTTGGTGATAAAAGAATACGAAGCTATTGTGGGAACTGTAATAATTGCTCGAAAATAAAAGATGTAAACAATTGCACAATAGAAGCGCAAATGGTTTTTTCTTGTGTAGGAAGAGCCAAAGAAAGCATAGGAAGCTCTAGCCTTGTAAATATTTTACTAGGTAAATTAGATAGCAAATTAGAAAAAAAGGGAGTTCAAACACTTTCTACTTTTGGAATAATGAGGGATAAAAAAAGAGAATGGTTGGAGGAATTTATAAATTTTCTTATTTCTGAAAATTATATGAATCAAAGTGCAGGAAGTTTTCCTGTTTTAGGTTTGACTAAAAAAGCTTATGATGTAGTTAAAAATTTAAAAAGAGTAATGAGAAGGGAAGGAGAAAAAATTTCATATGACTACTATGAAGATCCTCTTTTTCAAAAATTGATAGTTTTAAGAAAAAGTATAAGTGAAAAGGAAAAAGTAGCTCCTTATATAATATTTTCAGATTTAACTTTATTGGAATTAGCTGAAAAAAAACCTTTAAATCGTTGGGAAATGTTAAAAATAAGAGGGATAGGAAATCAAAAGTTTAAAAATTATGGAGAAGATTTTTTAAACCTTATAAATGAAAATACAGAATACAGATTCAATTATGAAAAAGAAAAGCTAGAAATATTAAAGCAAAATTTAAAAATAGAAATGGATATTAGGGATATAGATAAAATTTTAAAGGAAGTATTATGATAGAATTTTTTATTGCCAAAAAACATATGTTAGTGAGGAAAAAACAAAGTTTCATATCTATAATAGGAATAATGATAGGGGTATTAGTTTTAACAGTTTCAATTGGAATTTCTAATGGTTTGGATAAAAATATGATAAGCAGTGTATTATCTATAAGCAGTCATATTTTAATTCAGTCTAACAGCACTATTGAAAATTATAAAGAAGTAGAAAAGAAAATTATGGGGATAAAAGGAGTAAAAGGTGTAGTAAGCAATGTTCCTTCTCAAGGTATTATAAAGTTTAAGGGAGCATTTGGTGACTATGTTGCAGGAGTTAAAATCCAAGGTTTTGACTTAGAAGCTGCTAAAAAAGCTATGAATTTGGATAAGAAAATCATATTAGGAGAGATAAAAAAAGATAGAGATTCAATTTTGATAGGTTCTGAAATGAGTAAAAATGCAAATATAAATTTAGACGAAGAAGTAACTCTTGTAACTCCTGATGGTAAAGATATAAAATTTAAAGTAAGTGGAATTTTTCAAACAGGATATTATGATTATGATGCCAATGTAGTTATGATAAATCTTCAAACAGCTCAATATATAAACTATACTAAAGATTCGGTAAAAGAGTTGAATGTAATACTCGATAATCCTTACAAAGCAGATGAGATAAATCATAAAATTTTTAAAGAGCAAGGAATGTTGGGAAGAACTTGGGGACAATTAAATAGAAATCTTCTTTCAGCCTTGGCTTTAGAAAAAACAGTTATGATAATAGTTTTTTCACTTATTGTTGTAATAGCAGGTTTTGTGGTCTGGGTAACCCTCAATATGCTGGTGAGAGAAAAAATAAAAGATATAGGAATTTTAAGAGCGATGGGGTTTTCTAAAAAAAATATAGGTAAAATATTTTTATTTCAAGGACTGACGTTGGGAGTTTTAGGAATTGCTTCTGGAGTATCTTTTGCACTTTTTATTTTATGGTATATAAAAAATTATTCTCTTCCTGGAGTGACTTCAATTTATTATATTCAAAAAATTCCTGTGGAGATAAGTGTTAAAGAGATAATGATAATAGTATTGGCAAATTTGATTATAATAGTATTATCAAGTGTTTTACCTTCATATACTGCAGCTAAAATGGAAACACAGGAGGCATTGAAACATGAGTAGAAAAGTCATATTGAGACTAAAAGCTATAAATAAATATTACCGTGGAAAAATAGAAAACCTTCATATTATAAGAGATTTAGATTTAGAAGTTTTAGAGGGAGAGTTTATAACAGTTTTAGGAAAATCAGGAAGTGGAAAATCTACACTATTAAATTTGATCGGACTACTTGACAAAGTAGACGATGGTGAGCTATATATAGATAATAGGGATATTAGTCAAGCTAGTGATAATGAAAAGGATGAAATAAAAAATACAAAATTAGGTTTTATATTTCAATTCCATTATCTTTTATCTGAGTTTACAGCTCTAGAAAATGTTATGTTGCCAGCACTTTTAAAAAACTATTCAAAAAAGCAAGAGGTAGAAAAAAGAGCTATAAAACTTTTAGAACAAGTTGGCTTAGAAGAAAGATTAACTCATAAACCCTCAGAACTTTCAGGTGGAGAAAAACAGAGAGTAGCAATAGCTAGAGCCTTAATCAATTCTCCTAAAATACTTTTAGCTGATGAACCTACAGGAAATTTAGATGAAGAAACAAGTGAAACTATTCATGAGATTTTTAAGAAAATAAACAAGGAGATGAATCAAACTATAATAGTTGTTACTCACTCTAAAGAACTGGCAGCAATAAGTGAAAAAAGTTTGTTTTTAAAAAAAGGAAAAATAGAAAAGGTTCAGAATAATCATTTGTAGAAACACAAAATGTAACGCAAATAAAAAGGAGTGATATTTATGAAGATGATAATTCACGGAAGACATTTACCAATAACACCAGCTATAAGAAAGTATGCAGAAGAAAAAATAGGAAAAGTATCAAAGTTTTTTGATAATATTTTAGAAATAGATGTAACTTTGTCAGCTGAAAAATTAAAAACAGGAAACTACCATAAAGTGGATGCACTTATTTTTGCTAATGGAGTAACAGTAAAAGGAAGTTCGACTGAAGAAGATTTATATTTAGCTATAGATGACGTAGCAAGTGTACTAGAAGTTCAGTTAAAAAAGATAAAAGAAAAGCGTAGAGATGATGTGTATGTAGGAAGTATAAGAGACTTGAAATATAATCCTGAAACTAAAACGGTAGCAAAGCAAGCTGAAAGAACTGTTGTAACTACTTCAGTTTCTCCAAGACCTATGGGATTAGAAGAAGCTATTCTTCAATTAGAGTGTCTAGCAAGAAGTTTTTATGCTTTTATAAATGCAGAAACTGGTGAGATGAATGTAGTTTATAAAAGAGAAGATGGAGACTACGGACATATAGAAGCTAACGTAAAATAATAAACATAAAAAAAGGTAACTGAAAAGTTGCCTTTTTTTGTTTTTTTGAAAAGTATGTGTTATAATAACTAGTAGAAAATCATAATTTAATTAAAAAAATCTAAGGTGGTGGCTTAGATAAAAATTTGGAGGAACTTATGAAAGGTATAATAGATCTTTTTAAAATTACCACAAGATTACCTATTTTTGAAAAAGAGGAAAATGAGCAAGAAAATTTAGGTAAAAGTTTTAAATTTTATCCAGTGGTGGGAATTATTTTAGGGCTTATAATGTACTCATCTCATTTACTTTTAGCAAGAAATATAAATTCATCTTTGCTTTTAGCACTTTTGGTTGTTACTGTTTATGTGATTATAACAGGAGCTATGCAACTCAATGGATTAGCTAATACTTTCGGGGGGATTTTTGGATTTAGAAGTAAACAAAAAATGTTAGATGTAATGAAAGAAGGAAAATTAGGAACAAATGGAGTGATAGCTTTAATACTCTATTTTCTTTTAAATATTTTATTTCTTTCGGAATTGGAAACTTTAGAACTTCCAATGGGGGCTTTTTTACTAATTTATCCAGTGATAGGAAGAATGAACGCAGTTGTAAACTGTGCCACGACTAAAGTCGCTAAAGCAGGGGTAGTAAAACATTTTGTAGAAAATACAAATATAAATGAATTTTTTATATCTTTTCTAATAACAATACTCTATTCTTTTGGAGTTTTATATTATTTTGAACTTTCCTTAAATTTTTTAATAATTATTCCAATAATGGCAATTTCCGGGTATTATTTTGCAAAACTTATAAATAAAAAAATTGCTGGAGTAACAGAAGATACTTTAGGTGCTGTTGTTGAATTAACTCAAATTTTAACTTTATTCTTAATTTACTTTATTTCTTAGAAATTAGAGGAGAATAACATGGAAAAAAATGGACACAGAGAAAGGCTTAGAGAAAAATATTCGAATGAAGGAATGAAAGGATTTTATCATCAATACGAGCAATTAGAGTTTTTACTGAGCTTTTTAATCTCAAGAAGAGATGTGAAACATTTAGCTAAAGAATTGTTAGAGAAGTATAAAACTATTGAAAATGTCTTAAAAGCACCACCTAAAGAGCTGGCAAAATTTTCAGGAATGGGAGAAAAAAATCCTTTAGCTTTAAATTTTATTTCAGACCTTCATAAAGAAATATATAAAAAAACTTTTAAAAGTGAAAAGATTTCCATGAAAAGAATAGAGGATGTAGTAGCTTATTTAAGAAATCAAATAGGTCA
>JBOFFH010000068.1:0-3659 GCA_051648485.1 Fusobacteriaceae bacterium | reverse complement strand
TCTGTCATATTTAGTTCTTTTATCATTTTATCTTTCTGCTTTCTCAATTTTTCTCAAAACTTTTATTTGATCCAAAGCTAATCCTGTTCCCATTACTACACTTTCTAAAGGATTTTCTGCTAATCTTACTTTCAAATTTGTACAATTAGAAACAAGATCAGTAAAATGTCTGATAAGAGAACCTCCACCTGTCATTACAATACCTTCATCCACTATATCTGAAGATAATTCTGGTGGAGTTTTCTCCAATACATTCTTTACACAAGCAACTATTTCCATTAAAGAATCTTTAAGTGCTTCTCTAATTTCTTCTGAAGAAATTGTTACTGATTTTGGAAGTCCCATTATCATATCTCTTCCTTTTATTGTCATAGTTTCTTCTTCTTCTAAAGGAATAGCTGTTCCTATTTTTATCTTTATTTCTTCTGCTGTTTTTTCCCCTATTAAAAGGTTATGTTTTTTCTTGATATATTTTATTATATCTGAATCAAAATTGTTCCCAGCAATTCTTATTGTTTTACTTACTACTGTACCACCCAAAGAAATTACAGCTACGTCTGTAGAACCTCCACCGATATCTACAATCATATTACCTTGAGGAGCAGCTATGTCCATTCCAGACCCTAAAGCTGCTGCACGTGCCTCTTCTATTAAATACGCTCTTTTTGCTCCTGCTGAAATTGTAGCTTCTAAAACAGCACGTTTCTCTACCCCTGTAACATCAATTGGAACACATATCATTATTTCTGGCATAAAAAAGTTATACTTTCCAAAAACTTTTTTTATAAAATATTTTATCATTGCCTCTGTTATATCATAATCAGCTATAACACCTTCACTCAAAGGCTTTACAGCTACTATTGTATCAGGAGTTTTTCCTAACATATCTTTTGCTTCATTTCCTACAGCTAAAACTTTTCTAGTTTCTCTATCTACTGCCACTACCGAAGGTTCATTCAATACTATTTTTCCATGTCTTTTACTATAAACAAGTGTATTTGCAGTTCCCAAGTCTATCCCTATACTTCTACCTCTTCCAAAACCTAATATTCCCATTATTTTTCACCTTCTACTTTTTTTATAAGATTTTCTATTTCGGCCAATTCTCCATTTTGATAATATATTGCTATCAATGCTTCAAAAGCTGTAGCTTCTTTATATTCCATAACAGTACAAGATTTCGGAAATGTTTTTATATTGCTATTTTTAGCCCTTTTTACAATTTCTTTATAATCTTGTGGTAGTTCCTCATAAATTTCTTTGAAAATTTTACTTTGAATTTTTGCATTAACCATTTGTTTTGCCAAAAGATTAGTTTTATGAATTTTGTAACTTTTTAAAATAAGATATTCTCTAACTTTAAGTTCCCATACTGCATCTCCTAAATACGCTAAAACAAGTCCGCTACTTTCTTTTAAATTGACCATTGAGTTGTATCCTTTCCATCTTTTATTTTTACCCCTAGTTCATTCAAACCATCTCTTATTTTATCTGATAATGTCCATTGTTTTTCATCTCTGGCATCTCTTCTAAGTTTTAAAACAAATTCGATAAGCTCTACAGTTAAATTTTCAAGTTCTTTTTTAACTTCTATTTTTATTCCCAAAACTTCTTCTATCACTTCTCTTATAAACTTAGAGACTGAAACTAAAATTTCAATTCCCTCTTTATTAGGTTCTCCTAAATCTAAAGTTTTATTACTTTCTTTTATTAATTCAAATATAGATCCTATTGCTCCTGCTGTATTAAAATCTTCATCCATAGACTCTATAAATTTATTTTTACTATTTTCTAATTCTTTTTTTAGTTCGTCACAAGAGTTATTTCCTTCAGTGTTATTCTTTTTAAGTAAAGTTTCTATTCTATCTAAACTATTTGAAATTCTCTCCACTGCTGCAGAACTTTGTTTTAATTCCTCTTCAGAAAAATCTATAGGTTTTCTATAGTGAGAACTCAATACAAAGAATCTAACTACATTTCCTGGATATTCTTTCAATATATCTCTCAAAAGAAAAAAGTTACCTTTAGATTTTGACATCTTTTCTCCCTTTATATTTATATATCCATTGTGTATCCAATATTTAGCAAATTCACCACCTGTTGCACATTTAGATTGAGCTATTTCATTTTCATGATGAGGAAAAATCAAATCCTGCCCTCCTCCATGAATGTCAAAAGTCGCTCCTAAATATTTATTAGACATAGCTGAACATTCTATATGCCATCCAGGTCTTCCTTGACCCCATGGAGAGTTCCAGCTTGGTTCCCCTGCTTTCGCATTTTTCCAAAGAGCAAAATCAAGAGGTGATCTTTTTATTTCATTCAAATTCACTCTAATTCCACTTCTCAAATCTTCTACATTTTGCTTTGATAACTCTCCATAGCTTTTTTTATATTTTTCAACATTGAAGTAAACATCTCCTTCAACTTCATAAGCATAATCATCAGCAACTAGCTTTTTTATCAACTTTATCATTTCGCCAATATGTTCTGTAGCTTTAGGACGAATCATTCCCTCTTCTTTTAAATTAACTTTTCCTGTATCTTCAAAATATGCAGCTATATACTTATCAGCAATTTCTTTCAATGATTTTTTTTCTTCATTTGCACGAATTATCATTTTGTCATCTACATCTGTGAAATTTTGGACATACTTAACATTAAAACCTCTGTATTCAAAATATCTTCTTACCGTATCAAAAAACATTGCAGGTCTAGCATTTCCTATGTGTATATAATTATATACAGTTGGTCCACATACATACATAGAAACTTCTCCTGAAACTAAAGGCTTGAAAACTTCTATTTTATTTGTTAGTGTATTATATATTTTAACCATATTTTCCTCCACACTTATTCTATTTTCTAATATTGTTTTTGTTCTTTTTCTATTCTTTTAAGTTCTGAAATTACAATAGAAAGATTTTCATTTTTTCCTACTGGACTTTTTAACCTAGCTCTTCTGATTTCTGATTCATCAATCTCTACTAACATTTCTTTTTCTTTAAATAATTCTTCTTTGTAAATCATTTTTCCACTAGGAGAAATGATTGTAGAACCACCCCAATAACTAACACCGTCTTCAACTCCTACTCTATTGCACATAATTACATTTACTACATTTGTAATTGCAATAGAATGAATTAAAGAGTTCCACTCTTTTTCAATTTCTAGTTTTTTTCCAAAGCCTCTAGCTGGACTATTTACAAGAATAAATATTTTTTCTGCTCCATCTTGTGAAAGTATGAATCCTGAACTTTGATGCCAAGCATCTTCACAAATTAAAATTCCGAATTTTCCAAATTTTGTATCAAAAGCTCTGATTTTATTTCCAGGTTTCACATATCTTCCCTCATCAAACAAGCCATATGTTGGAAGATACACTTTTCTGTGCTTTCCTTTTACTTCTCCGTCTTCTAAATAATAAGCCGTATTATAAGTATAATTGTCTTTTCCTAATTCGATAGCTCCAAAAATTATAGCTATTTTCTCACTTAATTTCAAAAGTTTTTCAGGTACATTTTGTATATAAACTTCTCCTACTAAATCTTCCAAAAGATACCCTGTCAAAGACAATTCAGGAAAAACTACTATTTCAGCTTTTTCTATTATTGCTTTTTCTATTATTTCACTCATTTTTATTAAATTTTTTTCTATGT
>JBOFFH010000067.1:0-21767 GCA_051648485.1 Fusobacteriaceae bacterium | reverse complement strand
TTATATATAACACTACGCCAAATAATATACACGATTACCTAGCTACGCTATATACACAGGAACTGAATAGCAACTAGATAATTATTCTACATATCAAATTATTATACCATACTTTTTACAATATGTGTACTATTATTTTATCACTACACAAAAAAAATGGAAGTTTTCCGAAAAAACCTCCATTTTGCACTTCAAAAACCAAACACTCTTAAGATTTAGCGATTAAATCTTTATAGAATTTTTCACCTAGTCCCTCTACTAAAGTATCTTTATAGGCCTTATAGAAAGGAATATAACCATCTTCTGCAAAACCTTCAGGATTTTTTTTTCTAAAAAGAGCTGAAGTTGAGTAGTCTACATTTATACAACCTATTTTGTAATAATCTTCGGATGTAAAATTATTAGTAAAATCATCTGGCAGTGTCACATAAGCTTGTGACATATCTTCCTCTACTAAAATTTCCAACGGCCATAAAGAACAGACTAAAGGTTTTAAATTTACAATATCTTTAAAATTAAGATTTTTTTCCAAAGCAATAGCATGAATTGAACAAAGAGTTTTACAGTTGTCAGGTTTATAAGCACAAGTACAACTATCTACTTCATCACCTATGAACTCTTCTGGTATCATTCCCATATCATTTTCAATACTATCTTTTATCTCTGTCTTTTCCCAACCATATTCTTCTAGCAAATCTAAATTTCTAGTTAATTCATTGTATCTTTTAACATTTTCAAGTAAAAAATCTCTAGTTTTTTTCTCGAATATAACAGGATTGTCTCCACAACAAGGGTCTTGACAGTTAAAACAATCAAAATTAGCATATTTATACAAAAGAGTATTGTAGTCAACTAATGCTTTTATTTTTTTGCCCCTTACATCTATCTCTGTTTCTATTGTACTCACAGTAGAAAAATATTTTCTAGCTCTCTTTTCTTTAGTTTTATTAAGCTTGTATACTTTTTCTCCCTTAGGATGATTTAAAAAAAGTAAATAATACATAAACACCTCTTTTCTTTAAATTATTACTCTACTTATTCAAAATTTAATCTATTCCTGGTTTTGATCTTTAGATTTTACAGGTCTTATATTAAACTTTTTTTGAACTTTGCTTGAAGGTTTCCCATATTTAGCATTATACTCTTCTAAAAGAGCTTTATTTTTAACCACTGAATATCCAAATTTTCCGATAGGTTTTTCACTCATAGGAAAATACTCTCCATGACAATAGTTAATTAAATTTGCTTTTTCAAAACAAATTTTTCCAGTTTCATCTATTACATTGCTATTTACATGAGATTGAACAACTTCAGCTAAGAAAAGATCATGTGTTCCAAGTTTTATAATTTGCTTTACTTTGCACTCTATATTTACAGGGCATTCTTCTATATACTCAGCATTGACTTCAATTCCAGGTTTCATAGTGAACCCCATTTCTTTTATTTTATCATGCTTTCTTCCAGATCTAACACCACAATAATCAGTTTCTCTTGTCATTTTTACACTAGGAATATTTACAACAAATTCCATAGTTTCTTCTATATATTCATAAGATAATCTTTCAGGTCTGATAGATATAGATAGCATAGGTGGTTTTGTACAGATAGTACCTGTCCAAGCCACTGTAAAAATATTAGATTTACCCTCTTTGTTCTTAGAGCTTATCATTACAACAGGCACTGGATTTAGTATTACACTTCCTTTAAAATTAGTTTTACTCATTTTTACCTCCAATAATAATCATTCTTTTCATTATACAATAAAAATTAAGTTTTATCTAAGAAAAATTCATTTTAAATATTAAATATTTTGTTTAGATTCAATTAGTTCTATAAAACTTTTAGGGACTCTCGATACTTTTTTATTTTCATAATTAAAAGCTAAAAGAGTTGTTGTTCCTTCTAAGGCTATTTCTTGATTTTCATTCATTATATTATGAACAAATTCAATAGAAGATTTTCCAAAATTTATTTTTTTGATTTCTAATAATAATAAATTTCCGAAATAAACTTCTTTTTTGTATTTAACATAGCTTTCTACCTGTATCAGTCCTAAACCTTGGCCTATATTTAATTCTGAAAGCCCTAAAGAGTTTAAAAATTCAACTCTCACCTGTTGAAAAAGTCTAAGAGAAACTTCATTTCCCATATGTCCACCATAATTTATATCTCCTATTCCTACTTTATAATCAGTTTTAAAAATGCTCATATTTCACTCCTTAAATCTTTATTTTTTTAGTAAACTTTCACTTATTTTTTTTTATTTCTTATGCTATAATTATTATATCTTATAGATATAATAATTTAAAGAAACTTTAAATAGATGAGGAGAAAATTTATGAAAAAAATAGGGATTTTTTATGGCACGACTAGTGGTAAAACTACTGCAATTGTTGAAGAAATAGAGTTTAATCTAAAAAAAATTGATTTTGAAACTTTTAATGTAGAAAATGGTATAGAAAATATGAGTGAGTTTGACAATTTAATTTTAGTTACACCAACTTACCAAGTAGGAGAACTTCAGAAAGATTGGGAAAACCATAAAGAAAATCTGAAAAAAATTGATTTTACAGGTAAAAAAGTTGGACTTGTAGGACTCGGAAATCAGTTTGCATTTGGTGAAAGCTATGTAGACGCTATTAGAGTTCTTTACGACATAGTTAAAGAAAATGGAGCTGAAGTTGTTGGTTTTACTGATAACTCAGGTTACTCTTATCAAGAAACCCATGCTGTGATAGACGGTAAATTTGTAGGACTGGCACTAGATGAAGCCCATCAAGATGATTTAACTCCTGAACGTATAGAAAATTGGCTAATCGAAATAAAAAAAGCTTTCCAAGAATAAAATATATTCAATAAAAAATGAGATTCAGATTTTTATTTCTGAATCTCATTTTTTATTTACAACGTTACTATGTAGTATCTTTTATTTTTCATCATAAAAATTTCCGATCTTTTTTGTTCAGCTTTTACAAAACGCATATGTGTATATTTTCTTGCAAATTTAGCTGGATAATCACAAAATCTTGTATGAGACATTTTAGAAGCTGCATCTATAGTTTCCATTTCTTTGTCTGAAACTAAATAATAAGTTTCTCCTATTGAAAACAAAACTCCCTTAAAAAAATTATCTGCTCTTATCACTTTAAAATCAAAGTTTTTTCCTGTTTTTTTCACTAGAAATTGTCCTAGTGCTTGTATTCTATCTATCATTTTTCTCCTCTTTGGACAACAACTTTTTAGCTACACATCATAAAGCTTTTATTTTATTGTTTCCATTTTCTTTAATTCATCATTTATTATTTTTAATCCTTCCTCTATTAATCGTGGAGTTGGAGAATTTATCAAACCTTTCTCTACAACAATTAGTCTATTTTGTTGGATAGCTTTTAGTTCTCTATATTTAGAACTTTTTTTCATCAGTTCTAAGGTGTAACTATCTCCAATAATCACATCTGGTTGCTCCATTATTAAAACTTCCAAGGGTATGCTCCATCCCTTTTCTTTTACAATGTTTTGAGCACCTGAAGAGGTTATTAAGTCATCTATATAAGTTTCACTTCCTGCTGTGTACTCTGTATGAGCTGAACCTAGCGAGTAATAAACTTTCAAAGGATTTTTTGTTTTTTTAGAATTATTTCTAAATTCTTCTAATTTTTTTTTTAAAATTGAAATCTTTTCTTTTCCATTTTCATTTTTTTCAAAAATTCCATTTATCTCTTCTGTTATTTCTATTATTTCGTCTAATGTTTTAGGAGTTTTAAATTTTAAGCTTTTTACTCCTAATTTATTCAATTGAGTTATTAATCTTTCATTCGAATGAGATTGAAAAATAATATACTCTGGATCAAGAAAAATTACTTTTTCTACATTAGGCACTGTCATGTTGCCTACACTAGGAATATCTTTTGTTTCTTTTGGATATAAACAATAATCTGTTCTTCCTACCAAATTATTTTCTTTACCCAAATAAAAAATTATCTCTGTAATAGCAGGAGATTGTGAAACTATTCCAAAACCCTGGCTAAAACCTAAAGAGTATGTGAGTAAAAATATTATTCCAAATAAAAATTTCATTTTAATTCCCTATTTTTCTAGCTTTTATCCATGAAGAAGTTTTTGTACTTCTATAATCTTCTAAAAAGTTTTCTTTAAATTCTTGGAATCTTTTTTCTATTATAGCTTGTCTTGCATTTTTCATCATATTCAATAAAAAATACAAATTATGATAAGTTGCTAGTCTTGCCCCTAATATCTCATCAGCTTTGAACAGATGTCTTATATATCCTCTTGTATAGTTTCTACAAGCATAACATTGACAACCTTCGTCTAGAGGTCTGTCATCTTCTGCATAACTTGCATTTTTTATAACTAGTCTTCCATATTTAGTAAAAACTGTTCCATGTCTTCCTATTCTTGAAGGTTGCACACAATCCATCATATCTATTCCTGATTCTATAGCTTCTAGCATATCCACAGGTTCTCCAACTCCCATTAGGTATCTTGGTTTATTTTCTGGACATTTTTCAACTATATAATCAAGTATTCTGTACATATCCTCTCTAGGCTCTCCAACTGCTAAACCACCTATTGCATATCCTGAGAAATCTTTATCCATTTCACTCAATTCGTCTAAACTTTTTTGTCTCAAATCTTCATATATTCCACCTTGAACTATTGCAAACAGCCCTTGAGTTTCCGGGTTTTTATGAGCTTCTATACATCTTTTAGCCCATCTAGTTGTACGTTCTATTGAAGGAATAAGATATTTCTTATCTGAAAGACCTGGCGGGCATTCATCAAAAAGCATAACTATGTCAGAACCTAAATTATTTTGAATATTTATAGATTTTTCAGGAGATATAAAATGTCTTGAACCATCTATATGAGATCTGAAATTCACTCCTTCTTCGGTTATTTTAACTAAAGACTTTCCATCTTCTTTTCTTGCTCCTAAACTAAAAACTTGAAATCCTCCCGAGTCTGTAAGAATAGGTTTATTCCAATTCATAAATTTATGAAGTCCACCAAATTTTGCAACAATCTCATCACTTGGTCTTAAATACAGATGATATGTATTTCCTAAAATTATCTCTGACCCTATCTCTTCTAACTCTTCTGGAGTCATTGTTTTAACTGTAGCTTGAGTTCCTACAGGCATAAATACCGGGGTATCTATTTTCCCATGAGGAGTCATGACCACTCCTGCACGAGCTTTTCCATCCATACTTACTAATTCATAATTTACTGGTAATTTTTTTTCCATTTTATCTCCTATCTTTCTATACTTAAAACATCTTTTATTTTTTGAATATTACTTGTTAACTGTTTATATTCCACTTTAGAAGTCAACTCTACTGTAAGCCTAACCTTTGCAACAGTGTGCCCCTCTCTTTTTAACTCTGTACTGTTTATGGAAATCAGATTTATCTTATGGTTTGAAATAAGTGCCACTATATCTGCAATAATATTATTTCTATTATTTACAAAAATACTAAAGCTAAACTTATATTTATTTATTCTTTTTTCTAATAATTTAGAATCCCAATTTACCTCAATTTCTCTTCCTTTATCATTCAATATCATATTTTGATAATTCAAACAATTTTTTCTGTGGATAGTTATACCTGTTAGCTTAGTTACATAGCCTCCTACTTCATCTCCAGGAAGTGGAGTGCAACATTTCGCAAATTTTAATAGAGTATTATTTATGCCATCTATAATTATTCCAAAATCATTTTTCTTAGCAGTTTTTTCTCTTATTTTTTTTTCGACAACCGTTAAAGGATTTTCTATTCTTTCTTTTTCTTCTCTTTCTTTTTCTAATTTTGCTTTTAGCTTTGTTATAACAACATCTATTTTACTTCTTTTTTCTGCTAATTGGAAATAAAAATCTTCTAAATTACCTATATTATGTTTTTCCATATGTTTTTTTAAAATTGAACTCTCTTCAAAATCTTTTAAAGTCATTCCTAATTTACAAAGTTCATTTTCTAAAAGTTCTTTTCCCAATTTTATATTTTCTTCAAAATTTTGCTCTTTTAACCATTTTCTGATTTTATTTTTAGCTCCACTTGTTACAACTATATTTAACCAATCATTTCCTGGTCCTTTAGCATTTTTAGAAGTTATTATATCTACTCTATCTCCATTTTTCAACTTATATTCTAAAGGTACTATTTTTCCATTTACTTTAGAACCTATACACTTGCAACCTATATCTGTATGAATATTGAAAGCAAAATCCAAAGGAGTAGCTCCCATTGCAAGCTCTACTACATCGCCTTTAGGTGAAAATACAAAAACACTTTCTTTTATAAGTTCTTCTGTAAAACTTTTTACAAACTCTTCACTGTTTTCGTTTTGCTGAGTTTCTATAACTCCTCTTAACCAACCGTAAACTTCATCATTTTTATTTACAGCAACTTTTTCTTTGTAACTCCAGTGAGCTGCTATTCCTTCTTCTGCAATTTTGTGCATTTCCTCTGTACGAATTTGTATTTCTACGAATTTTCCACCAGGACCTATGACTGTTGTATGAATAGACTGATAATTATTGGATTTCGGAGCCGAAATATAGTCTTTAAATCTTCCTGGAACAGGTTGATATTTATTTTGAATAATACCTAAAACATGATAACACTCTGTTTTATTTTTAGTTATTATTCTAACTCCAATTAAATCATAAAGAGCATCAAAATCTTTGCCTTTTTCATACATTTTTTTATAAATACTGTAAAAATGTTTTACTCTTCCTGTTATGTCTATATCTAAGTTAGCATCTTCTACAACTATTTTATTCAATTCTTTTACTAAATTTTCTATATATGTTTCTCTTTCAACTTTTTTTGTATCTATCAATCTCTTTAACTCTTGATATTCAACAGGATGAAGGTAGTTTAAAGCTAAATCTTCCAATTCCCATTTTATTTTAGCCAATCCCAAACGATGAGCAAGAGGTGCATATATTTCAAGTGTTTCTTTAGCTATAGAGATTTGCTTTTCTGGTTTCATATATTTTAAAGTTCTCATATTATGAAGTCTATCTGCAAGTTTAATAATGACTACACTCAAATTTTTAGACATAGCCAATATCATTTTTCTTATATTTTCATATTGATTTTTAGTTCCATTGGGAAGATTTTTAAGTTTTGTGACTCCATCCACCAATTCTGAAACAGAATCTCCAAAATTATATTTTATATCTGCAAGAGTTATCAAAGTATCTTCCACAATATCATGTAAAATTCCAGCCACTATTGTATCAGTATCCATTTTCATATCTATTAAAATATTAGTTACTTCCACAGGATGAAGAATATAATCTTCACCTGATTTTCTATACTGGCCTATATGAGATTCTTCTGCCAACAATAATGCATTTTTTATTTTTAACAAATCCACATTTAAATTATTATTTTTTATTTTGTCTTCTATCTGGTGCCAATAATCCATAATTTTTCCTTTCTTTAAATTAAGTGAAAAGGGGACATAAATTTAAGCCCCCTTTAATCCTTAGTATTTCATAAGAGCTAATACTGGATATCCAGCAAGCTTATCTCTTCCTTTTAATTCCTCTAATTCAATCAAAAAAGCCAATCCTACAACTATTCCACCCATCATTTCTATCATTTTTACAGTCGCTTCAACTGTTCCACCAGTTGCAAGTAAATCATCTACTATAATTACTTTTTGACCAGGCTTTACAGAATCTTTATGCATGCATAAAGTATTTGAACCGTATTCTAAATCATAATCATAAGTGATAACTTCTCTTGGAAGTTTTCCAGGTTTTCTAACAGGAGCAAAACCTATTCCTAACGCATAAGATACAGGACATCCAAATATAAACCCTCTAGCTTCAGGTCCAACAACTAACTCTGCATTATATTCTTTACAAAATTCAACAATTTGATTTGTGGCATATTTAAAAGCAGCTCCATTATCCATCAAAGGGGTAATATCTCTAAATTTTATTCCTTCTTTTGGAAAATCCTCTACTAGTGCTACATATTGTTTTAAATCCATTTTTTCCTCCTAATAATTTCATCTATATTTTTATAGCCTCAAGGGCTTTTTTGAGCTCTAAAAATCTCAAATCATAAATTGAAGATATCGAAATTAATTTTAATATTTTCGATAATTCATCATATTCTTTTTCTTTCAAATAATTTTTTGCCAAAGAAAAAAGAATTTCATCTGAATATTCATGATCTGTAATATATCTTTTTATTATTCTTTGTGAGTTTTTGTATTCTCCATATTGTTCTTCAAGTATTTTAGTTTTGAATATTAAAAAACTTTCATTTGAAGAGTTATAATTATATTTTTCCATTAAATAGAAATATAGTTTATCTTTTTTATTTTGTTTTAGTAAACTTTCAACATATTTATTCTCGAATTCTTTATCAAAATCTTTTTTATCAACTATTTTTTTCTCTAACAAAAATTCAAGTTCACTCCAATTTTGGCTTTTATAAAAAATTTCTATATATAAAAAATCTACCTCAGAATCTTCAGTAGAAGCAGGGATTTTTTTTAAGTAATTCATACTTTTTTCATAATTAGAATCCTCTAAATAAATATATGCTAAATTTTTTATCACATTTATATTTTTAGGATTTTTTTCATAAATTTCTTCATATAACTTCAAAGCTTCTTTTTTTTCGTTGAGTTTTAACTTTATAAATGCCAACTCTTCTAACACTATTGGATTATATTCATTGTTTTTCAAAATTTTAACGAACTCTTTTTCAGCTCCAATAAAGTTTCCATTTTGTGAGTAATTTAATCCTCTCAGCAAAATATATTCAGATTTTTCATTCAGATTATTGCTTGTTTTTTGGTTATTGCTGCACCCCAGCAAAATGTTAACAAAAATTGCAAGAAAAATTTTACATTTTAGTATCCTTTGATGTTGTTTTTTCATTATCAACTTCCTTTTTGTAATTAGGTACTATAACTCCTCCAGAAATAATCAACTTTACTGCATCATCAACTTTTATATCCAAAATTTTTATATCTTCTACAGGAATAGCTACGAACATACCAGAAGTTGGATTTGGAGATGTAGGTATAAATATATTGCATATTTGTTTTTTATTTAAAGCATTTTCTAATATTCCATTATTTTCTGATGTTAAAAACCCTAAAGAATATACTCCTTTTCTAGGATATTCCAAAACTACTACTTTTTGATAATTACTATTTTTATTTGATGAAACAACTCCGACTATTTGATTAATAGTTGAATATATATGTTTTACTAATGGAACGTTGGCAAAAAGATTTTCTATTCTTTTAGCTATGCTAGCAAAAAATACATTTTTTAAAGTATACCCAGTTAAAGTTATTGTTAATATTATCGTTACTATAGATATAGTATTTATTGAAAGATTCAGCAATACCTCTTGATAAACTTTTTCTTTGCCTAACTTTAAAACTGTAGAAATAATTTCTTTCAAAGCAACTGCTACAAAAGAAGTAGAAATCAAATCAATTATTATCGTTAAAAACCAATCTAATATATACAAAGTTAAAATTATTGGAAGTATTGAAATTAGTCCTGTGTAAAAATATGATTTAATAGTTTTTTTCATACTAATTCTCCTCTTTTTTTATTTCCAGGAGAACTTTAGATATTCTTAACTTATCTTTTTCTAATACCTTTAATTTTACTCCTTGAATTTCAACTCCATCTCCTATTTCAGCAACTTTACCTATTTCAGTTAAAATAAGACCTGCTAAACTTTCATAGTCTCCAGAAATTGGAAAATCTAAATTTAAATCTTTATTCAAAGTTTCTATATCTACCATAGCATCTATAACATAGGTGTTTTCATCTATTTTAACTATACTTTCTTCTTCTTCGTGATCAAATTCATCTCTAATTTCACCAACTATTTCTTCTATTAAATCCTCTATTGTTACAAGTCCCACAACTCCACCGTATTCATCTAATACCATAGCTATATGAACTTTTTTAGTTTGAAACTCTTTTAAAATTTCTATAATAGATTTATTTTCTGGAACAAAATAAGGAATTCTTAGAAATTGCTTTATAGATACATCAGTTTTTCCTTCTTTTACTGCATTTAGTATATCTCTTACATACAAAATACCTACTACATTATCTATAGTATCTTCATAGACTGGAACTCTTGAAAAACCTTGCTCTAAAAGTTCTGTCCAAATTTGATCTATTGTTTTTGAGGCTTCTAAAGCAAACATAGATGTTCTAGGTGTCATAACTTCTTTTGCACTAGTTTCACCGAATTCAAAGATAGAATGAATCATATCTTTTTCACCCTCTTCAATTATTCCTTCAGCCTCCCCTACATTGACAAAAGAAAGAATATCTTTTTCTGTTATCAGAATAGTTTCATCACTAATAGTTATCCCCATTAATCTACTTAAGACTTTTGAAATATTCATCAAAATATAAACTATAGGTTTAGTTAAAAAAGTTAAATAATAAATAGGTACTATGACTTTTCTTGAGATAGTTACAGCATTATTTTTAGCTATTATTTTAGGAGTTATTTCTCCAAATATTAAGATAACAATAGTCATTAAAGCTGTAGAAATAAAAATAGCTTTTCCATTATTTCCAACTATCCTAAAAGTAACTGCTGTAGCAATTGATGAACCTAATATATTTACTATATTATTTCCAAGTAACATTCCTGTCAGTATTGAATTTGGTGATTTCAACCATTTTCTTAAGAGAATTCCTTCTTTTGGATGTTTCAGTTCTACATCTTCTAAATTCATACTTCTAAAAGATGTTAAAGCTGTTTCTGACGCTGAAAAAATTCCTGACAAAATGATTAAACCTACCAAAAGTAACATATCCCTGACTATACTCTGATCTCCGTCCAATTTATAAAAGCACCTTCCTCATATTTTTTTAATATTTTAATAACAATTATTTATTAAATCTGTTTTTGTCAAAATCCCCACTAATTTTTCTTCGTTTAAAACCAAAGCAAAATCATGTTTCAATTCTAGCATCTCTGTTACTATTTTTTCTAAAGTATCTTCTGAATCACAAGTATAGAAATCTTCACTCATAATATCTTTTGCCATATAAGCTGAAAGTTTTTGAACTCTTTTTTCAAATTCTCCATTTGTTGGAAGAGTTATTAATACTTCCCAAAAAGCAATCACAGGCTGAACTGGTAAATGCTCTTGACGAACTAAAATATCAGCTCTTGTCACAACTCCTTTTACTATTCCATTTTCTAAAACTGGTAATTTCCCGATTTTATATTCTTTCATAATATTTACAATTTCTTGAAAATTTGTATCCTCTTTTATTGTAATTATTTTTGGATTCATAACATCTGCTATTTTTTTCATATTTTCCGTCCTTTTAAAGATATATTTTATCATGTTTTAAATAAAAACACAACTCTCTTGGAATATTTACCCTATGATATAGAAAATAGTTTTTCACCTTTTTTTATTATTGCTCCATCGACAGCATTTATTTTTTCTATTTTACAATTTTTAAAAGCTCTTACTTCATTCATAAGTTTCATAGCTTCTATTACGCAAAGTAGTTCTCCCTCTTTTACTTCTTGTCCTTCTACTACAAAAGGAAGAGCTCCGGGAGCTCCAGCACTATAAAAAGTTCCTACCATTGGAGAAAATATTCCTTCTAAATTATCTATACTCTCTTCCTCTAAAGATTCCTTTATTTCAATCAATGATTCTTTTTCTTCGAAATATATTGCTTCCGATGCTGATTTATAACTTGAAATTACATTGTTTTTCTCTGGTTCATTCTTCAGTTGAAGTTTTATACCTTCTACCTCTAATTGTAATTCTGTTAATCCATTTTCATTTAAACTTTTAGCTAAAGAGTTTATTACTTCTAAAGTTAATTTCATTTTTTTCTCCCATTTCTTTAATTTTGTTTGTATATATTCAAAGTGTTTTTCAATAACATAGCTATTGTCATAGGTCCAACTCCACCAGGAACTGGAGTTATAAAAGATGCTTTTTTTGAAACGTTTTCGTAATCTACATCTCCATAAATTTTGCCATCTACTCTGTTTATTCCCACATCAATTACTACTGTATTTTCAGTTATCATATCATCTGTTAAAAAATCTTTTTGACCTACTGCACTTATTACTATATCAGCATTTTTAGTGAATTTTTCTAAATTTTTAGTTTTACTATTACAAACTGTAACAGTTGCACCTGCATTTATCATAAGTACTGATAAAGGTTTTCCCACAATGTTGCTTCTTCCTAAAATAACTGCATTTTTTCCAACTAATTCTATATTGTATCTATCGAAAAGTTCCATTATTCCTGCTGGTGTACAAGGTTTTATGGATGCTTTTGGATTTAAAAACATCTCTCCTATATTTTTAGTTGAAAAACAATCCACATCTTTTTCTGATGAAACCATTTCCATTATTTTTTTTTCATCTATTCCTTTAGGTAAAGGAAGTTGAACCAAAATTCCATCTACACTTTTATTTGTATTTAGTTGTTGTATTACTTTTGATATTTCAATTTCAGAACTATTTTCACTCATCTCTATTTTATAACTATTAATTCCTGTTTCATGACAAGCCTTGATTTTAGCATTAACATATATTTGAGAAGCTTTATTTTCTCCAACTATTACCACTGCAAGTCCTGGAGCCCTCATTTTTATTTCTTCAAGTTTTTTTACTTCAGTTTTTATTTCTTTTTTTATTTCCGCTGATATTTTTTTCCCATCTATTAATGTACTTTCTTTTATGTTCACTATTTTAGAATATCCCCTACCTTTAATTGTTTTCCGTTGATACTATCACTTCCACTTATAATACCACGATTTTCTGGTTTTATTTTAGTTAATATCACTGAGGAATCCATAGTTTTTACAACAAAGCCTAAATTTTTAACTATATCTACTATTTCTCCATTTATCTTATCTGAATATTTCTTTTCATATTCTTTTACTTCTATAATTTTTAAAACTTTATTTTCTAAGTGAGTAAATACTCCTGGAAATGGTGTCATTCCTCTTATAAAATTATTTATTTCGTAAGAAGATTTATCCCAATTTATAATCAAATTTTCTTTTTTAAATGGTTTTACAAAAGTTGCTTCGCTGTGATTTTGAGCTATTCTAACAGCTGTTCCTTTAAATATTTTTTCTATAGCCAGCATTAAAGTTTCAGCTCCTATAACTTTTAATCTGTCGTGAAGAGTCAAAAAATTATCTTCAAGATAAATAGGTGTTTTTCCAACTTCAATCATGTCTCCAGCATCTAATTCAGTTACTATATCCATAATAGTAACTCCTGTTTCTTTTTCTCCAGCCACTATTGCAGCATTTATAGGAGCTGCACCACGGAATTTAGGTAAAATAGAAGAGTGAACATTTATTATTCCATATTTAGGATAAGCTATCATATCATCTGGTATTATTTTTCCATAAGCTACTACAACTATCAAATCAGGTTTTAATTCTTCTACTATCTTTAGTCCTTCACCATTTTTTATATTGTTCGGTTGATATACAGGAATATCATTTTCTATTCCATACTGTTTTACAGGATTAAAAATAATTTTTTTGCCTCTAGAATTAGGTTTATCTACCTTTGTAAAAATTCCTACTATTTCATATTTTGCATGTAACTTTTTTAAAGATTCAACTGCAAATTCAGGTGTTCCCATAAATAAAATTTTCATTCTTTACCTACTTTCTGTTTTTTTATATAATCTAGTGCCATAAAATAACCATAACTTCCAAATCCACCTATGGTTCCCAATACTATATCTGATATCATAGATTTTTTTCTAAATTCTTCTCTAGTGTGTACATTAGACAAATGAACTTCTATTGTTTTTATCCCTACTGCTTTTATAGCATCTCTTATGCCTATACTATAGTGAGTATAGGCACCTGGATTGATAACTAAATAATCAATTTTTTTTTCATAAGTCTCTTGAATTTTATCTATTATATCTCCTTCATGATTAGATTGATAAGTAGCTAAATCAATTTCTAATTCTTCAGAGTATTTTTTTAATTTTTCTTCAATTTTTTTTAAAGTTTCTTCGCCATAAATCTCTGGTTCTCTAATTCCTAAAAAATTTAAATTAGGTCCATTAATTAATAAAATTTTCATTTTCACCCCTTTTTTTTTGAAGTTGATCTACAAGTTCTACAAAGGATTTTATATCTTTAAAATCTTTGTATACAGAAGCAAATCTTACATAGGCTACTTCATCCAACATTATTAATTTTTCTAATATTAAATCTCCTAAATCATTGCTACATATTTCATTGTTTAAATTATTTTGAATTGTCTTTTCAATTTCCATAACAAGTTCTTCTAAATTTTCTCTGCTGATATCTCTTTTTATTGTGGCTAAAGATAAACCTCTCAAAACTTTTTCTCTGTCAAATTTTTCTCTTCCACCTGATTTTTTTACAACGTACAAAGGAGATAATTCAACTTTTTCATAAGTTGTAAATCTTTTCTCACATTTAGGGCATTCTCTTCTTCTTTTTATAGAATTTCCGTCTAAAAATCCTCTACTATCTATTACCTTTGTATCATCATTTCCACAAAATGGACATCTCATATTATACTCCTTCTTCAGATCCTATCATTTCTATGACTTCTTTAGGGGTTTTGCAATTTAAAAGTTTATCTCTAAACTCATCCTCTCTAAGTAATCTCGATATTCTTGCTAAAACTTTCAAATATGTTTGACTGTCTCTTAAAGGAGATGCAAAAACAAAAAATAGATTTACTTTTTCATTATCTAAAGAACTAAAATCAATTTCTTCACGACTAATTCCAAAGGCTATTGTTAATTTTTCAGCTATTTCTGTTTTTGCATGTGGTATTGCAACTCCTTTTCCTATCCCTGTACTTCCTATTTTTTCTCTCTCTGCAAGAGCTTTTAATATTTCTTTTTGCCCTGAAATATTTTCAGAATTTCCTATTAAAATAGATAATTCTTTTAGCATTTCATCTTTATTTTTACTTTTCAAATCTAAAGAAATCAAATTTTCATTCATATAATCAATTATTTTAACTAATTTCATTTTTCACTCCAATAAATATTTTTTTAAATTAAGTTTTGTTTCACTATGAAAATTTATATATTTTTCATACAAAAAAAGTGTTCCAATAAGAAAGCTTTTATCATATTTTTCATTTATTACTTTTTTATATTGTTTTTTTAAAAAACCTTCTAATATACTATTTTTTAGTTTTTTTTGAAATTGTTCCCAGTCCTTTAAATCATTACTTAAAAGCCCTTCATTTTCAATCCATTTGTGAAGAAAATATATCAAGCAAAGTTTTTTCCTATTTTCATCGTTTTCAGTATTTAAAAAATTTATTGTTTTTTTAGTCAGCTGATAAATTTCTTCTCTTTTCTCTTTTTCAGCTAAACAATTATTCAAAAGAGAAAATATATAAAGAGATAAATAAATTGAATTAATATCTTTTTTTAATTCTGTATAGTGGTTCAAAGTTTCAAAAGAACTTACAGAATAACCTTCGTTTCTTTTTATCAAAACAAATTTTGATAAAGTTAAAACATCTACTGCAGTTTGTTCTCTATTTTTACTTTTTCTTACTCCTTTTATAAAAAGATTTATTTTTCCAAAACAATCAGTAAAAACTGTTAAGTGTAAACTTCCCTCTCCATATTCATTTTTATTTATTACAACTCCCTCACAACTATAAACTTTCATCTATATTACAAACTCTTTCTCAATTAAATTAATATTTATTTCTAAATTAGACAGTATCAGATTAGAAATAAGCACATCCCCTGAAAATATTTTTATTTCTTTAGGAAGCAAGTATCCCTCAACCTTTTGAAAACTTTTTATAACTATTTTCTCATTATTTTTCAAATGAAACTCTTTTATTTTCTCTTTATAGTAATCTTCTTGAAAAACTTTATTTTGGATATCACTCTTCACTATATCAGCTATAAATTCTAAAATCTTATTTTCTTCAGC
The DNA here is from genome assembly GCA_051648485.1 of Fusobacteriaceae bacterium. Taxonomy (GTDB): domain Bacteria; phylum Fusobacteriota; class Fusobacteriia; order Fusobacteriales; family Fusobacteriaceae; genus JAGNZR01. The sequence continues at coordinate 5,767 of JBOFFH010000067.1, read as the reverse complement.
AGCAGCATCTTCAAAAGTAGTTTGATTAAAAAAAGGCAAAAATATTTTCTTTTTTCCTTTTGAATAAGTATAAGTTTCTCCTTTATTCATTTCTGGAAAAGTTATTTCTTTTTTTATTTTATTCGGAAGAATTATACTTATCCAATATTCTGTTTTAGCCATATTTTTTTCTAATTTAGTATTTTCTTTTACATAAAATTTTAGACTCTTTATATTTGAAATTCTTTGTTCTACTGAAAAAACAAAAACATTCATTATAAACAATAAAAATAAAATCTTTTTTTTCACCTAATTCACTTCCTTAGCTATAATAATGACTTCTTGCAATTTAAGTAAATCTATTTGGGGTTGAACAATAAATTCAGATTCTTTGTCTCCAACTGATATAATTTTACCTATAGTTAATTCTTGTGGATATAAATCACTAATTCCTGAAGTTTGAATTTCATCTCCTACTTTAACATCTCCTTGTATTACAGAAGGAGAAAAACTAAGTCTATTAGGATAAGTGTCATCACCTCTAACAATTCCCATAACTTCATTCATTGTTGTTGCACTTATAAAAACTTTACTATTAGTTATCATTTCTACTTTTGAATGTGAAGTATAAATTTCAGAAACTTTTCCAACTAAATTATTTCCTGAAATAACAACCATATCTTTCACTATTCCATCTTCAGAACCTAAATTTATTGAAAAATTTTTATATAAATCTGATACACTTCGAAAACTTACTTTTCCTATTTTTATATTATAATTATTTTTTTTTATTTCTAATAAAGTTTTTAACCTTTCATTTTCTTGTAAAACTTGATTATATTTATATTTATCAACTGTTAAAAAAAGATTTTTTTTTCTAAGTTCTTCATTTTTTTCTGAAATTTTACTGTAATTAATTGCAGCATTATATATCTCTGAAATCTTTTCTGACAAAAAATATATTTTAGCTTGCACTGGATAAATTAAAAAACTTGTTTTTTCATTTAGAGATCCTATTTTTCCACTAAATAAAAACAAAACTACAATTGCAGCGATGCTCACAATTAAAAATTTTTTTTCTCCCGCTTTTTTAGCTTTACCTAACATAGTTAAAACCCTTTTATTATTTCACAAATAAGCTTTGTACAATTAACAATATCTTTTATTTTGATATTTTCTTCGACAGTGTGAACTTTGCTCATTCCAATTCCCAAATTTACAGATGGTATATTTTTTCCACTATAAATATTAGCATCACATCCACCACCAGAACTAATTTTTTTCAGTTCTAAACCTGCTAATTTTGTTGCTTTTTCTATAATATTTAAAATTTCACTATTTTCATTTAATTGGTATCCATCATAACCTATTGCAACATCATGAGAAAATTTAGCATTAAATTTATCTGCTGTTTCTTGAAAAATTTCAAAAGTTTCTCCTAGTAATTTATCTAGAGTCTCTTTTTTAAAACTACGTGCTTCATACATCATTGAAACCTCTGGCATTACAATATTCACTGCATTTCCTCCAGAAACAACTCCTATATTGCTTGTAGTTTCTGCATCTATTCTACCTAATCTCAGTTTTGTAATTCCATGAGCTGCAACTGTTAATGCATTTATTCCAAGTTCAGGTGCAAGACCTGCATGAGCTGTTTTTCCTATAATTTTTATCTCACCTTTAGCTGCATAAGGAGATTGTACAACTGCTGTTCCTGGTGTACCACCCGAATCTATTATAATAGTCATATCTGGATTATATTTTTTTATATCTAAATGCTTTGCACCTAAAAGTCCTATTTCTTCAGCAACAGAAAAAACTGCTATTATTTCAGGATGTTCAACATTGCTTTCTTTTATAACTCTCATCATCTCTAATATAGCTGCTATTCCAGCCTTGTCATCTCCACCTAAAACAGAGGTTCCATCAGTTGAAATTATTCCATTCGACACTATAGGAGTTATCTTTTCACAAGGTGTTACTGTGTCCATATGTGAACTAAACAGTATTTTCTTATTTATCTTTCCTGGAAGTTTAGCAATTATGTTTCCAGCATTTCCCCCAATCTTACTACCTGTATTATCTTCTTCAACAGTTAAACCCATTTCAGTTAAAAAACTTTTCAAATAATCAGCCATTTTTCTTTCTTTCAAAGATGGGGATGGAATTTTTACCATTTCTAAAAAGTTTTCAATTAATCTTGTTTCATTAACCATTTTTCCTCCAATTTATTTCTATTTTTTATTCTTATCTTATTTTATATTATAGTATATATCATCTTCTTTGTCAAAATACAAAGAAAAAAAGAGCCGTTTTATCGACTCTTTTTTTCTTATTTTAAATAATTTATGCTTTTTTTACTAATTATTAGTTACCAGCTTTTTTGTAAGCTCCCTCAGAACCAAAAACATCTACTACTTTAGTTTTGTAGTAACCTTTCATTTCCTCTTTAGCTGCTCCTAAGTATTTTCTTGGATCAAACTCTTTAGGATTTGTAGCCATTACTTTTCTGATTCCAGCAGTGAATGCTAATCTTCCATCTGTATCTACGTTTATTTTTGCAACACCAGATTTTGCTCCGCCTCTTAACTCAGTAGCAGGAATTCCCATTGCATCAGAAATTTCTCCTCCGTAAGTTCTTATCATATCAATATATTTAGCAGGAACTTCTGAAGATCCGTGTAAAACTATTGGGAATCCTGGTAATATTCTTTCGATTTCTTTTAATATATCTAATCTTAATTTTGGATCCTCACCTGGTTTGAATTTGTGTGCACCATGTGAAGTTCCTATAGCTATTGCAAGAGAATCTACTCCTGTTCTTGATACAAATTCTTCAACCTCAGTTGGTTCTGTGAATAAGTGGTGTTCTGCACAAACATCATCTTCTATTCCAGCTAAAACTCCTAATTCAGCTTCTACTGTAACATCAAATTTATGAGCATACTCTACAACTTCTTTAGAGATTTTGATATTTTCTTCGAAATTATAGTGTGAACCATCTATCATAACTGAAGAGAATCCAGCCTCTATACATTCTTTTATTGCATCTAAGCTTGGTCCATGATCTAAGTGAAGTGCAACTGGAATATCAGAACCCATTGCTCTTGCATGATCTACTGCTGCTTTAGCTAGTAATGGAGCAACTTCTTTCCCCATATATTTTAAAGCTCCTGTTGAACACTGAAGAATAACTGGTGAACCCATTTCAGCACAAGCCTCAACTATTGCAAGCATCATTTCCATGTTGTTGAAATTGAATGCAGGAACAGCATATCCCTCTGTATTAGCTTTTTTGAACATCTCTCTAGTATTAGAAAGTCCTAACTCTTTATAATTGTATCCCATAATTTATTCCTCCTTAATTTTGATTATACTAAATTCTAACAAATAAAACCTCTTTTTTCAAGTTTCTTAAGGATTATATTTTAACCTTAATTTGTTTTAAAATATGCCTAAAAAACCATTTTAATTTCATTCTTCTTTTAAATATATTTATAACTTCTGGCACCATGCATATCACATTTTCTATAACTCTTTGGTATTTACCCAAGTTCTTATTAAAAATTTTATGATAATTTACTAACCATGATAAAAATAAAAGATTCATCACTCTTAAAAAATTTAATGAGAAAGCCTTTAATCCTTCAACTGTTATATAAATATTAAAAAATTTAAACAACACTTGCCCATCTTGATTAAAAATAAATTGAAATATAAATGTCGTGCTGTAAAAAAGTAAAAACATCTTCATAAGTTTAAGATTTTTAATAAAAATTTTATTGGTAAAAACATTTAAGAAAATTAAAACAACAAAAACCATTCCAAGAACTCTTATATCATTGAAACAAATATTGATTCCAAAAAGTATTAACAAACTACTTTTTAACAATCGTTACTCCTCTCATATAATGAACTAAAACTTCTGGAACTAAGAAACTTCCATCTTCTTGTTGATAATTTTCCATTATAGCTAAGAGTGTTCTTCCTACTGCCAATCCTGAACCATTTAATGTATTAACAAATTCACTTTTAGCACTTCCATCTGGTCTGTACTTCAATCCCATTCTTCTAGCTTGAAAATCTCCACAGTTAGAACAAGAAGATATTTCACGATATTTTCCTTGAGAAGGTAACCAAACTTCTAAATCATAAGTTTTAGTTGCTCCAAATCCCATATCTCCAGTGCATAATAGTATTGTTCTATATGGTAATTCTAATTTTTGAAGAATAGTTTCAGCGTTTATAACCATTTTTTCCAATTCATCATAAGAATTTTCTGGAGTTACTAACTTTACCATTTCAACTTTGTTAAATTGATGTTGTCTGATAAGACCTTTTACATCTCTTCCATATGAACCTGCTTCTCTTCTGAAACAAGGAGAATAAGCTGTATAATATTTAGGTAGATCTTTTTCATCCAATATCTCTTTTCTATGAATATTTGTAAGAGTTATTTCTGAAGTTGAAATAAGAAACATATCATCCGTAGTTTTATACATATCTTCTTCAAATTTTGGTAATTGGCCTGTTCCTTCGCAAATCTCTCTTTTTACAATAAAAGGTGTTAAGTGCTCAGTATATCCGTGCTCAGTTGTATGAGTATCTAGCATGAAATTTATAAGAGCACGCTCTAATCTGGCTCCCATTCCTCTGTAGATTACAAATCTTGACCCCCCTAATTTAGCACCTCTTTCGAAATCTAATATTTCTAATTGCTCTCCCATTTCCCAATGAGATTTAGGTTCAAAATTAAACTTTTTTGGTTTTCCCCAAGTTCTCACTTCTACGTTTTCATCTTCTCCTTTTCCAACAGGAACTGAAGAATGATAAACATTCGGTATTACCATTTGAAATTCTGTTAACTTTACATCTACTTCCGCTAATTTCAAATCTAATTCTTTTATTCTTCCTGAAACAATTCCCATTTCAGCTATTATTTCAGAAGCATCTTCACCAGATTTTTTCTTAGTTGCCACTAAAGATGAAGCATTGTTTCTTCTATATTTTAAAGCCTCAACCTCAGTTAATATATCTCTACGCTCTGCATCTAATTGCTCAAACTCTTCTAAACTCATATTGCTTCCTCTATTGGCAAGCATCTCTTGTAAAAACTCTATATTGTCACGAATAAATCTTAAATCTAACATCTTCTCTCCTTCGATAATTTTTTATAGTTTATATCCTAGTTTTTTAATAACCACTTCACTGTCTTGTATTTTAGACATATCCAAATATGCATTTGGAGAACCATTTGAGAGATAAACTAGAAGTTTTTCTTCCGATTCTCTGCTAAAACCTTTTACTTTTTCTTTTAAATTTCTTTCAACTATTTTACCTTTTTTTTCTTTTGTTTCAACTATCTCTTCTTGAGATAACAAATTAAAAAGTAAGTCTATTTTTTCCTTCTGACTCGCAATTTCATATATAGCCACTTTAAATTTGTCTACTATAGAAATTTTATCGGTTATGTCTTCGACTTTTAAAACCTGAAACCCTTTTATATCTAAACAATTAAACTTTTCTAAAAGAAATTCATTTTCTAAAAATTCTTCCAATTCTATATCCATTACTTCATTGTATGCAGCTGTTCCTAAAGATATAGGATTTCCAAAAGAAAATTTCGGTCTTGGATGAAAACCTTGACTATATTTTACAGGAATTTCTGCTTTTATCATTATTCTCTCAAAAAATCTAAGCAAATCTAAATGGGAAATAAATCTCATCTCTTCACATTTATTGAAATATATTCTTTTTTTCATATTTCACCTCATTTTTTTTATATTGC